>NZ_WBKS01000176.1:0-8968 GCF_008868145.1 Micromonospora sp. AMSO1212t | reverse complement strand
TCTGACCGCCCCCAACTCCGCCGATCATGAAGTTGGCCGGGACAAACCGGACTGTTCATGCCGCCAACTTCATGATCGGCGGAGTTGGGGGCGGTCAGAAGACCTCCATGGGGGAGGGGGTGCGGTGCCAGGTGAAGGCGGGCGTCAGCGCGGTCAGCGTGTTCGGGATCAGCTCCCGGACGCGGCCGGCGGCGGCCAGCGCGTACGGGTTCGCGCCGCCGAGGTACAGCTCGCCGAGCGCGCGTACGTCACATGCCAGCCCGGCCGGGGCGGTGGTGGGCGTGCACTGCGCGCCGTCGCGTCCGCCGACCAGCCGCCAGCGGCCGGTGTTCTCCTTCAGCAGCTCGTCGGTGACCTCGATCACCACGTCGACGTCGGTGGCGTAGCGCCGGGCGGAGAGCGCGGCCGGCACGTCCACCACCCGTACCCAGAGCGCGTCGGCGAGCTGCGGGGAGAGCTGGCGGGGCTCGTCCACCAGCCGCAGCAGCGGCTCGTCCAGGGCCGCGATCGGGAACGACAGCCGGCGGGTCAGGTCGACCGAGAGCAGCAACCGCCAGAGCGCCGTGTACGCCTCCGGCGTAGCCGCCACCACCTCGCCGACCTGCGGCCCGGTGGCCGACGAGCAGTCCTTCGTCCGGTAGAGCGCGTACCCGTCGAGGCCGTCGGCGCCCTCGTGCAACAGCACCCGGCGCTCGGTGGCGCCGCCCCGGTGCGCCTTGAGGTCCGCCAGCACGTACGACCACCAGCGCTCGTCGCGCCGGGACCAGCCGGGACGCTCGGCGCGGACCCGCTCGTACAGCCGGGCCAGCTCGCCCCGGTGCGCGTCCGGACGGTCCAGTCGCAGCCTGCCCTCGGCGGGCGCCGGGGCGGGCAGCCTCAGGCCGGTGGTGTCCACCGACAGCACGTAGCGCGGGGCGGCCGACCCGTAGCCGAAGCGGGGGTAGATGCGTCCCTCGCTGGCCCAGAGCACCGCGATCGGCTCCCGGCCGGCGTCGCGGATGTCCCGAAGCTGGCGCCGCATCAGCCGGGTGAGCAGGCCGCGCCGTCGGTGCGTCGGCGCGACCGCGACCATCGTCACGTGTGCTGCGGGCACGTCCGCGCCCGGCACCGCGAGGTCGCGGCTGAACGCTGCGGCGTTCGCCACCGGGGTTCCGCCGTCGCGGACCAGCAGCGACCGGTCCGGCTCGAAGATCGGCCGTTCCAGCGCCTGCACCTCGGGGTCGAGGTCGCCGTGGAAGGCCAGCGCCAGCAGCGCCGCGATGTCGTCGAAGTCCTCGGCCCGGGAAACCACCACGTCAGTCACGGCACGTGTGTATCGCACCGCGACGGGGGTCGGCACCCTATTTGCGGGCTGGCTACCCTCGGAACGGAGACCGGTATCGGTCGAGGGGGAGGACGGAAGATGGCGGACCAGACACAGCCGTGGGCCGAGCGCACCGTGGAGGTGCCGCCCCAGCCGGGGGTGGTGCCCCCGCAGCGGGACGCGTTCCAGCGCGGGGTGGCGGCGGTCGGTCAGCCGCGCCCGTCGCGTACGCCGCGCACCGAGCAGTTCCCCACCGTGGAGCACGGCGACTGGGCGGCGGAGCCGGCGCCGCGCCGGCCGATGAGCTGGCACCTGGCCCAGGCGCGCAAGGGCGGGGAGTTGAGCGCCGCCGGCGCGCTGTTCACGTTCGTGTGCTGGGGCATCTGGGCGATCTCCGGCCGGGGCAACCTGGTCGCCCCGCTGGTGACGTTCGTGCTCAGCCTGCTCACCGCGGTCGGTCTGTTCGCGCTGGCCCGGCTGCTCGGCCGGCTGATTCTGGAGCGGCAGTTCGGCCGGGTGCGCCGCAGTGCCAGAGGTGCCCACCTGGTGACCGCGTTGTTCCTGGTCGGCGTCGGTGTGGCGTATCTCCAGCAGACCGAGTGGGTGGTCTCCGCCTGGAACTGGGTGACCGGCAACTGAGCCGATCGGTCGTCCGTCCGGTACGCGCCGGACGGACGACCCGGGGCGTCGGGTCAGAAGGTGGTCGGTGCGCCGGCCGTCTTGCAGGCGGCGTTGATGTCCTTGCTGGCCTTCTCCATGGCGGGATTGTCGGCGGCGGTGCCCGGGTCGGCGGCCGAGCCCGCCTTGCCGGCCTCCGCGCCGAACTCCTTGAGAGCGGTGGCCGCCTTGCCGTCGCCGGCGGTCCCGGCGAGCTCGGTCACCCGGTCGCCGAGCTCGGTCAGGATCGCGCCGGTCTGCTTCGTCAGGTCGCCGCCCCCCTGCACCACGGCCATGAGCTTCGCCCGCATGTCCTTGTTGATCTTTTCTGCGGCGGTGCACAGCTCCTTGTCGCTCACGGCGGCCGCCGACGGAGAGGGAGCCGCCGTGGAGGGGACTGCGGAGGCCGAGGTGGCCGCCGGCCCGGCCGTGGTCGAGGGCTTCTCGTCGCCGCACGCGGCGAGGCTCAGCACGGCACAGGTCAGGAGGATCGGGATGATCCGGTTCGTTTTCACGTCTGGGCACGCTAGTCGATGCCCGTCATTGATCAAACTCGGTTTGCCGGGGCGGTCCGCGGGACGCACGGGCGGGCGGCATGCGTGCCGCCCGCCCGTGCCCGGCCGCGGTACGCCGCGACACCGGTCGTCGCTCCACCAGGACCGTGCTGCCTTACCCCGCCCCACGGGCTTCATCCGTCGCCCGTTGGGCTGAGCGCTCAGCCCTGCTCGTCGGCCTTCGGTGACGCGACCCGGGCCGCCGGGTCCTCGACGCCCGGCTCGCCGCCACCGGGCGCCACCATGCCGTCGTAGTTGTAGACCACGGCGTCGTCGCCGTGCTGCTTGGTGGTCCGGATGTAGCGGTGGATCATCCCGTCGATCTCGATCTCCACCAGGGCCTTGCCGTCCGCGTCCTGGCTGCTGCCGTCGCGGGGACCGCCCACCAGGTACGCCTTCGTGTTCGTCTCCATGTGCCCGCCCTACCCACGTCCGGACCGCCGGAAACGGCCGGGGCCGGCTACCGCCCACCGCCGTGAGCGGCCGTTCAGCGAGCCGGGGCGTGCTTCCGGCGCACCGGCCCCGCCCGGCCGTCGTGCCCGCACGTCGTCGCGGAGCAGCATGACGGCATGGGCGCGTATCGATCAGCGTACGAGCGGAGCATCGCCGACCCGGCCGGCTTCTGGCGGGACGCGGCGGCCGACATCGACTGGGTCATCCCGCCGGAACGCATCCTCGACGACTCGGCGGCGCCGCTGTACCGCTGGTTCCCCGACGGGGTGCTGAACACCTGCCACAACGCGCTGGACCGGCACGTCACCGCCGGACGGGGCGACCAGCCCGCGCTGATCCACGACAGCCCGGTCACCGGCACGGTCCGTACCCTCACCTACGCCGAACTGCTCGCCGAGACCGCCCGGTTCGCCGGTGCGCTGCGCCGGCTCGGCGTAGGCCGGGGCGACCGGGTGCTGCTCTACCTGGCGATGGTCCCGGAGGCGGTGATCGCCATGCTGGCCTGCGCGCGGATCGGCGCGGTGCACTCGGTGGTGTTCGGCGGCTTCGCCGCGCACGAACTGGCCGTCCGGATCGACGACGCGCGGCCGAAGGTGGTGGTGGCCACCTCCTGCGGCATCGAGGCCGACCGGGTGGTGCCGTACCACCCGATCCTGACCGCAGCGCTCGACGAGGCCGCGCACGCGCCGGAGCGCTGCGTGGTGGTGCAGCGCCCGCAGGAGCCGGCCCCGCTGGTGCCGGGCCGCGACCTGACCTGGGCCGAGGTGATGGCGGACGCGGAACCGGCGCCGTGCGAGCCGGTGGCCGCCACCGACCCGCTCTACATCCTCTACACCTCCGGCACCACCGGCCGGCCCAAGGGCGTGGTGCGGGACAACGGCGGGCACGCGGTGGCGCTGCGCTGGTCGATGCGCAACCTCTACGGCATCGAGCCGGGCGAGGTCTTCTGGGCCGCCTCCGACGTGGGCTGGGTGGTCGGCCACTCCTACATCGTGTACGCGCCGCTGCTCACCGGCGCGACCACCGTGCTCTACGAGGGCAAGCCGGTCGGCACCCCCGACGCCGGGGCGTTCTGGCGGGTCGCCGCCGAGCACCGGGTGGCCGCGTTGTTCACCGCGCCCACCGCGATCCGGGCGATCCGCCGCCAGGACCCGGACGGCGCGCACATCACCCGGTATGACCTGGGCGCGCTGCGTACCCTCTTCCTCGCCGGTGAGCGGCTGGACCCGGACACCTGGGCCTGGGCGGGCCAGCGGCTCGGCGTACCCGTGGTGGACAACTGGTGGCAGACGGAGACCGGCTGGCCGGTGGCGGCCAACCCGCGCGGCCTGGAGCCGCTGCCGATCAAGCCCGGGTCGCCGTCGGTGCCGGTGCCCGGCTACGACGTGCGCGTGGTCGACGGCGCGGGCCGGGACGTGCCGCCCGGCACGGACGGCTCGATCGTGATCCGGCTGCCGCTGCCGCCCGGCTGCCTGCCCACGCTCTGGGGCGACGACGAGCGGTTCGTCCGCTCCTACCTTTCCGCGTTCCCCGGCCACTACCTGACCGGTGACGGCGGCCGGTTCGACGAGGACGGCTACCTGTACGTGATGGGCCGCACCGACGACGTCATCAACGTGGCGGGGCACCGCCTGTCCACCGGCGCGATGGAGGAGGTCCTGGCGACGCACCCGGCGGTGGCCGAGTGCGCGGTGATCGGCGTGGCCGACGCGCTCAAGGGGCAGGTGCCCAGCGGATACCTGGTGCTCAAGGCCGGCGCCGACGTGGACCCGGACGCGCTCGCCGCCGAGCTGGTCGCGCTGGTCCGGCAGCGGATCGGCCCGGTGGCCGCGTTCCGCCGGGTGACGGTGGTGCCGGCGCTGCCGAAGACCCGCTCCGGGAAGATCCTGCGGCGCACCATGCGGGGCCTGGTGGAGGGGCGCGACGAGCCGGTCCCGGCGACCATCGACGACCCGGGCGCGCTCGCCGTCTTCCGCGACCTCGGCGCCACGAGCTGACGCGACCGGGCCGACCCCGCGCCGGACGGACGGTCCCCGGCCGGACTCCACCGGCCGGGGACCGCTTGCGGTCAGCGCCGGACCGGGTCGGCGGCGGCGTAGTCGCGGGCGACCCGGACCAGTTCCACCAGGCCGCCGGCGTACTCCTGCGCCTCGGCGTGCGCCTCGTCGAACGGCGGCTGGAAGCCGACGCCCTCCCACTGACCGGTGGCCTCGTTCCACCTGTCGTTGCCCACCTCGAAGTCCCAGGCGAAGATGCCCAGCTCGTAGTAGAGCTGGTCGGCCGAGTTGCCGGCCGCCGAGTAGAGCACGTCGGCGACCGGGCCGGTCTGCGACGGCCAGGTGACGGTGCCGCGCTCGGCCGCGATGGCGCCGACGATGCGCCGCGCGCTGCCCAGGAACAGCGTCGACTCGTCGATCGACGGGCGCGGCAGCGTCACCCGCCCGTCGGCCTTGTACGCCCCGGGCGGCCACATGAAGTAGCCGCCGTACGAGTGCACGTTCATCGCGAACTTGATGTTCGGGTGGGCCTTGGCCAGGTCGATCACGTTGCGGCTCTCCGGCTCGGACAGCTCCGCCGTGCCGGCGTAGTTGCCGGACAGGCAGTTCGCGCTCGCGCCCACGTACCCGTCGAACAGGGATCCGACGGTGTAGTTGCGGTTGACGTCGACGCCCCACATGGTGCGGTACTTCGGGTCGCGGGAGGCCCCGGTGCAGTGGTTGACCAGGTTCTTGCGCTGGAAGTTGTAGTCGTGGAACGAGTAGTTCGCGCCGTCCGGGTTGACGGTCGGGACGACGAACACGTCCACCTGCTCCAGCAGCTTGCGTGTCGCCGCGTCGGTACGCGCGTTCGCCAGCAGTCGCTCGGCGAACTCCAGCGTCACGAGCGGGGTGGCCCATTCGCGGGCGTGTTCCTGCGAGTAAGCCAGCACACCGATCCGGGAGCCGTCGCGGTGCTTGCCGATCCGCAGCGCCTGCACCGTCCACGGCCGGGCCGGAACCTCGGTGCCCTGCAATCCGTCATCGAGGCGTACCGGCCCGGTGACCGGCATCGGCAGCCCGGCCGAGCCGTCCTCCACGGTGGCCCGGAAGCGGGCGCCCCGCGGGGCGTTGATCAGGGCGGCGACGTCGTCGGTGGTGCTCGTGACCTTGCCCGCGCGGTCGGTGGCCAGCGAGATGGTGAGCACCCGGTCCCGGTAGCGCATGCTCAGCGGCCGGTTCGGCCGGCCCGGGTCGACGGTGCGCACCTGCACGCCGTTCATGCCCTGGTCGCCGAAATGGACCGACTCCACCACGACGGCGGCGGCCGCCGGGTCGCCCAGGTAGGCGGCGGCGTTGCGGCGGTAGCCCTGGGTCTTGTTCGGCAGGTCGATCACGTCGACCAGGTCGCGGTACTGGCGGCCGAGCCGGGCGATGCGCGCCTTGATGTCCACGGGCGTCAGGTACGCGTCGATGAAGTCCTTCTGGTAGCCGGCCGGCTGCGGCGGCGGGGTCGCGTTCGGCCAGAGCGACGGCGTCACCGGCCGGCTCGTGCCGCCCAGCGTGGAGGTGGCGGTGAGCTGCACCGGCCGGCTCGGCACCGGCTGCGGCAGCGCGTAGTGGTACTGGTACTCGCCCGAGTCCTCGAAGCGGTACAGCGGGAACGAGCCGGTGGCGCCGTCGGCCTTCCGCCAGGTGACAGTGATCTCGACGTCCGGGTCGTCGGTGGCGGTGGTGGCGACCTGGGCCTGGAGGAACGTCCTGCCGCCGGTGGTCCACCAGTACGCCTGGAGGAACTGGAGGGTGTCGGCGCCGCTCGCGCGCAGGCCGGTTCGGGTGCGGTCCTGGGCCGCGCGGCGGCTCTCCGCGATCCGGCGGGTGCCGTCGTCGGCGCGCTGCACCACCTGCACGGCGGTGGCCCCCTGCCGGGTGAGGTCGGCGAGCTGCCGTCCGGTGAGGACCAGGTCGGCGATCCACGCGCCGTCGCGGGAGCGGGGACGGTTGGCCAGGTCGGCGCCGCCCGCGACCAGGCGGTCGAGCTGCGCCCGGTCGGCGAGCTGGACGCGGACCAGAGCGGTCTCGGTGGGGGCGAGCGTGATCGCGGGGGAGGGCGGTGCGGCGGCGCCCGGCCCGGGATGGGCCAGCGCCGCGGCGATCAGGATGCTGGTGGTGGCGAGTGCGGTCCACCGTCGTCGGACGAACACGGGGCCTCCTGACGAACGTCGATCTCTCTGCCGTTCACACCAGTCGAGGCATCGATCGCTGTCAAGCTCACTTCCGGTCAGCCGGCGAACCGGTACAACCGGAACTCCTTGTCCGCGCCGCACACCAGCATCTCCGTGTTCCACGAGCAGGACTCGCTGCGGATCTGCTTCAACTGCCCCATCTCGACCGGCTTGCCGTCCACCGCCGTCCCGGCGAGGACCCGGTCGTCCTCGTACGCGCTCGGCGTCTCGGAGAAGATCAGCAGGTTGCCGGCGTCCAGCCGGACCGCCACCCCGTCCCGGTCGCGCATCACCACCGCGCCGTCCGGCGCGAACAGCGTCACCGCGTCCGGCGAGTCCCTCCCGGCCAGCACGTGCTCACCGACCGGCACCAGCGACTCGGCGCGCGGCGCCGGCCACTGCCGGGTGCCCTCACCCTCGGTCGCCGCCACCACCCGGGTGTCGTCGGCGCCGCTGCCGGGAGTCTCCAGCAGGCACACGCGACCTTCCCCGCACGTGACGAGATCCTTCACCCGGCCGCCCTGCTCCGGGGCCTCGTACAGCACGCTGGGCGTGCCGAGACCGCCCAGGTCGTACGCGAGCAGCCGCAGGCCACGATCGTTCTCCGCCACGTACAGCCGGTCGTCGCGGGCGGCCATCGGATCGTCGAGGCCGGCCATGTTGCCCCGCTCCTTGAGGATCTTCCCGCTGCGCATGTCCAGGACCCGGACCGAGCGGTCCGCGCCGACCTGCACGAGCCGGTCCGCCTTCCCCGCCCACGGCGCGAGCGGCGCGCCCTCGGCGTCGGCGGGGCCGTCCAGTGCCGCGCCCGTGCGGACCGGGACGACCTTCGTGCGCGCGTCGCCGTACTCGGTGCGCGGGTTGCGCCGCTCCCACCGCTGGCGGCCGTCGTCCAGCCGCAGCCCGACCAGGCGTTCGCCGGTGCGGTCCAGCCGGACGATCGTGTCGGGCCCGAGGTACAGGGTGTCGTCGCGGCCGACGTCGGTCTGCCAGCGCTGCTTGCCGGAGTCGCCGTCGAGCACCGCGAGCACGCGCGGGGTGCCGCTGCCGGTGGCGTCGCCGAGGACGAGCAGCCCGTCGGGCAGCGGCCGGATCCCCGCCCACCGCTGCGCGGCCGCGTCGGTCCGCTTCTCCCAGACCGTCTTCCCGGTGGCCGCCTCGACGGCCGTCACGTGGAGATGGTCGTCGGGCAGCGAACGGACCAGGTAGGCGCGTTCTCCGAGCGTCGCGGTGAACATCTGGTCCGGCCGCGTGTCACCGGCGGCCACCGTCTTCACCAGCTCGGCGGTGTGGAAGTCCAGCGCCGGGTGCCGGTCCCGGAAGACCCAGAGCAGCACCGCCGCCGCCACGGCGACGACCACGAGACCCGCGCCGAGCGCGATCCACCGGCCGCGCCGTGGCCGGCCGCCGCCGGGCCGGACACCGCCCGGGGCGGGGGAGAAGGGCGCCCCGGGTACGCCTGGACCGGGCCCCGCCGGCGGCCATCCTCCGCCGGGCGGGGACGGCGGCATCCCGGGTACGCCGGGTCCGGCGTGGTGCGCGGCGGGCGCTGCCCCCGGCGGCACGAAACCGGGGCCGCCCGGAGTGCCGTCGTACCTCGGGTGCGGGACCGGACCCCCGAGCGGCGTGCCGTCGTACCTCGTGGGGGACGTCGGTGGGACGGGCCCGTCGGCGACCAGCGTGCCGTGCGGACCGGCGGGCGCCGCGTCCGCTCCGCCGAACGGCGCGGTCGGGTTCGGCCTCGTCGCACCGGCGGGGACCGTGGCCGCGGTGGCGTCCGCAGCCGATCCGGGCGGGGTG
>NZ_WBKS01000175.1:0-9022 GCF_008868145.1 Micromonospora sp. AMSO1212t | reverse complement strand
ACGATGATGCGTGTCCGATTTCACACACGTCAATGAAAAGTTACGCGGCGGTAACCCTTGTCGCGCCCTGCGCGCAAACCGGCATGCCGGACCGGCTCAGTTGCCCAGCGCCTGGACCTTCGCGATGGTCTCCTGCACGTGCTGCCGGGCCGGCTCCCCGCCCTGCGCGGCCTGCGCCAGCGCCTGCCGGTAGGAGTCGATGACGCCGATCAGTGGGCCCGCCGTGGCCCCCTCCAGCGCGCCCGCCACCAGCGCCCGCGCCTCGGCCGCGTCCTGCGCGGCAGCGGCGGTGCGCGCCTTGGCCTCGTCCAGCTTCTGTGCCGCCGCCGCAGCCGCCGACCCGGTGATCGTGGTCGGTGGCCTGAGTGGAATCTCCATCGCGTACGAGCCGATCGCCGCCCGGCTGCGCGCCGACGGCTACCGAGTCTCGATCTTCCAGTTGCCGAACCTCGGCCTCGGCGACATCCGCGAGTCCGCCCGGGCGTTGTCGTCCTACGTGGACCGGTTGCGCGCCGCCACCGGCGCGGCCCGCGTCGACCTGGTCGGCCACTCCGAGGGCGGCCTGGTCAGCCGCTGGTACGTCAAGTACCTCGGCGGCGCGGCCACGGTCGACCAGTACGTCAGCCTGGGCAGCCCGCAGTACGGCACCTACGTCGCGAACCTGGTCGCCGTCCTCGGGCTGGGCAGTTGCGCCGGGGTGATCGCCTGCCAGCAGATGACCATCGGGTCGAGCTTCCTGGCCGACCTCAACGCCGGGGACGACACCCCCGGCCCGGTGCGCTGGGCCACCGTGCGCACCTGGCAGGACGAGCTGGTCCGGCCGGTGGACAACGCCCTGCTCGCCGACGGCGCGACGAACATCCTGGTGCAGGCGTGGTGCCCGCTGCGGGTCGTCGGCCACCTGGGGCTGGTGCTGGACGGCACCACGTACACGGCGGTGCGTCAGGTGCTCGCGGGCGCCCCGGTCCAGCCGAACTGCTTCGCTGTCTGACACAGGTGCCCGGGCCCGCGCCGCGCGGACCCGGGCACGTCCGGCCGGGCCGTCGTGCGTGCCGTCGTTCAGTCCGCTTCCCGTCCCGTGATCAGGTCGGCGGCCCGCCAGGCCAGCGCGGTCACCGGGGAGCTGGTCCAGCCGGCCACCATCACCGGCAGCACCGACGCGTCGACCACCCGCAGCCCGTCGACGCCGCGTACCCGCAGCTCGGGGTCGACCACGTGCTCGTCGCCGGCGCCCATCGCGCAGGTGCCGATGGCGTGGTAGCCGCAGTAGCCGCGCGCCACAGCCGCCTCGACGATCTCCGCGTCGGTCGTGGTCGCCGTCCCGGGCACCGTCTCGGCCCGGATGCGCTCGGCGATCGGGCCGGTGCCGAAGAACTCCCGCATCCGGCGGAACAGGTCCACCGCCACCCGCCGGTCGTGCTCGGTGGTGAGGTAGTTCGCCACGATGGCCGGCGGCGTACGCGGGTCCGCGTCGGTGATCGTCAGGCTGCCCTCGCTGTCCGGCCGCGTGACGGTGCCCAGGCACATCAGGCCCGGCTCCCGTTCCAGTTCGAGGGCCTTGCCGGGGCGCGGCGGCGCGGCCGAGAACGGCGCCATCAGCAGGTGCGCGTCCGGACGTTCCAGCTCCGGGCGGGACTTGAGGTGGGCCGCCACGTCGAGCACCGGCAGGGCGAGCGGTCCGCCCCCGGTGAGCAGCCAGCGCAGCGTCGCCCGGGCCTGCCCGAGCGGGCTGCCGATGGTCATGTTGTGGCCGCCGCGTTCGGCGAGGCGGTACTGGAGCACCATCGACCGGTGCTCGCGCAGGCCCGCGCCGACCCGGGGCCGGTCGAGCAGCACCGGCACCCCAGCCGCGCGCAGCGTGTCCGCCGGACCGATGCCGGAGACCTGCAACAGGTGCGGGGTCGCGAGGGCGCCCGCGGCGAGGATCACCTCGCCTGCTGCCCGGTACTCGGTCTCCCGGCCGCCGTGCGCCACCCGTACGCCGGTGGCCCGGCCGCCCTCGACGAGCACCCGCAGGACGACGGCGCCGACCTCGACGGTCAGGTTGGGCCGGTGCCGCACCGGGTGCAGGAACGCGTCCGCGGCGCTGACCCGGCGTCCGGCGTGGATGGTGGCGGTGGGGTAGCCGATCCGCTCGTCGTCGTGGGCGTCCAGGTCGTCGGTGCGGCGCCAGCCCAGCTCTGCGCCGGTGGCCACCATCTCCTCGGCGAGCGGGTCGGTGCCGGTGGCGATGGACAGCCGCACCGGGCCGCCCGTGCCCCGGTGCGGCGCCGGCCCGAGCGGATGGTCCTCCAACCGCGGGAACACCTGGCGCATTGCCGGCCAGCCCCAGCCCAGCGGTTCGAGGGCGGCCCAGTCGCGGGCCGCGCCGCGGCTCCAGATCATGCCGTTGACCGACGTCGAGCCGCCGATCATCCGCCCGCGCTGCCAGATCTCCTGGCGGCCCGGCCCGGTGGTGGCGGGGTAGTGCCAGGCGGTGCGCCGGTCGTCCATCAGCCGGGAGAACGCCTTCGGCACCCGCACGTACGGGCTGCGGTCCCAGCCGCCCGCCTCCAGCAGAAGCACCCGTGTCCCCGGATCCTCGGTGAGGCGGTTCGCCAGCACGCACCCCGCCGCACCGGCCCCCACGATGACGTAGTCGAACTCCTCCACAGCGGACCCCCACTCGTGAGAATCCCTCTGACAGTAGTTGTTCGATCACATTCCGCGAAAGGGCCGGGCGGCGTGCGGTCAGGCGGCCTTGGCCAGCGCCTCGAACTCGTCGTCGGTCAGCTCCACCTCGGCCGCCGCCACGTTCTCCTCCAGGTGCGCCACCGACGACGTGCCCGGGATCGGCAGCATCACCGGCGAGCGGCGCAACAGCCAGGCCAGCGCGAGCTGCGCCGGGCTGGCCCCGTGCGCGGTCGAGATCGCGTCGAGCGGGCCGCCGGGCCGGGCCAGGTTGCCGGTGGCGATCGGGAACCACGGAACGAACGCCAGGTCGTGGCGCTCGCAGTGCTCCAGAACGTCCTCCGCGCCGCGGTCGGCCAGGTTGTAGAGGTTCTGCACGGACACGATCGGCGCGATCGCCCGGGCCGCCTCGATCTGCTCGACGCTGACCTGGGACAGCCCGATGTGCCGGATCTTGCCCTCCTGGCGTAGCAGCGCCAGCTCGCCGAGCTGGTCGGCCAGCGGCACCTTCGCGTCGATGCGGTGCAGCTGGTAGAGCGGGATGCAGTCCAGGCCCAGGTGGCGCAGGCTCAGCTCGCACTGCTGGCGCAGATACTCCGGGCGGCCCACCGGGCGCCAGTCGTCCGGGCCGGAGCGGGTCAGCCCGGCCTTCGTCGCGATGACCAGGTCGTCGGCGTACGGGTGCAGCGCCTCACGGATCAGCAGCTCGCTGACGAACGGCCCGTACGAGTCGGCGGTGTCGATGAACGTCACGCCCAGCTCGTACGCGCGGCGCAGCACCCGTACCGCCTCGGCCGGATCCTTGGGGTCGCCCCACACGCCGGGGCCGGTGAGCTGCATCGCCCCGTAGCCGAGGCGGTCGACCGGCAGGTCGCCACCGATCCGGTAGCTGCCCGACGCCTTGGCGGGCTGGGTGCTGGTGGCCATTCGCGGTCCTCCTGTGCTCGTTCGTGCCTCGCGGGGCGGGACTGCGCCCCGACCCCTGGACATTCCCTGAATCGTGGCGGCGAAGCACTGGTAGTTGCGGCGAGCAGCCCCGGCACACCGGGCCGCCGTGGGAGGCTGGGCGGGACGGTGGTCAGGAGGTGCGCATGGCCGCGACGCCACGGCTCGACTTCGCGCTCGACACGTACGAGTGCATCGTGCTCTACCCCGGCCCTTCGGGGCGGGCCCTGCCGGACGAGACCGTGCAGCGGCTGCAGGCCGAGCACCTCCAGCACATGCGGGCGCTGCAACGGCGCGGCATCGTGCTCGTGGACGGGTCAGTGGACGGCCCGGCCCGGGAACCCGACCCGCCGATCGGTTTCGGCCTGGCCCGGACCGGCTCGGTGGACGACGTCCGCAGCGTCATGGAGGCCGACCCGGCGGTGCAGGCCGGTCTCTACCGCGTCGAGGTGCTCACCTTCCTCTGCCCGGCCGGCTCACTGGAGTTCCCGCTGGTCAAGACGGAGAGCTGAGACTCCCGCGCGCCCCTGCGGGCAGCACCGCCCGCTGCCGCGTACCCAGTGCCCGCCCACGGCCGGACGGCCGAGCGCGGCGGCCCCACAGTGCCCCGGGCCGGCCCGTGGCGGCGAGCGGTACGATTTCTCACCGCGCGGTCGCCGATGCCCGCCACACGA
Organism: Micromonospora sp. AMSO1212t; assembly: GCF_008868145.1. Classification (NCBI taxonomy): domain Bacteria; kingdom Bacillati; phylum Actinomycetota; class Actinomycetes; order Micromonosporales; family Micromonosporaceae; genus Micromonospora; species Micromonospora sp. AMSO1212t. Next base: position 4,733 of record NZ_WBKS01000175.1, on the reverse strand, counting down.
CGTTCCGGTGCGGTACGCCTACCGCCCGCCCACGCGGTTGACGCGCGTCGTTGGACAAATGTTCCGCAGTCCGCAAGGGGTCGGCCGGGAGGCCGACCCGGAGGAGAGACTAGCCTGATGGGCGTGACACGCCGCGTGAAGATCGTCTGTACCCTCGGCCCCGCCACCTCGTCCCCGGAGCGTATCCGGGGACTCGTCGAGGCAGGCATGAACGTGGCGAGGCTCAACTTCAGCCACGGCAGTCACGCCGACCACGAGTCGGTCTACCGGCTGGTCCGCGAGGCGGCCGAGGCGTCCGGCAAGCCGGTCGCGGTGCTCGCCGACCTCCAGGGTCCCAAGATCCGCCTGGGCAAGTTCGCCGACGGCCCGCACGAGTGGCGCACCGGCGACTCCGTCGTGATCACCGGCGACGAAGTGGTGGGCACCAAGGAGCGGGTCTCCTGCACCTACCGCAAGCTGCCCCAGGAGGTGAAGCCGGGCGACCGGCTGCTGATCGACGACGGCCGCGTCGCGGTCGAGGTCAGCGACGTCACCGGCAACGACATCCGGTGCCTGGTCACCGAGGGCGGTCCGGTCTCCAACAACAAGGGCGTCTCGCTGCCGAACGTCGCGGTGAGCGTCCCGGCCCTGTCGGACAAGGACGCCGAGGACCTGCGCTTCGCCCTCGGCCTCGGCGTCGACCTGGTCGCGCTCTCCTTCGTCCGCTCGCCGGAGGACATCAAGCTCGTCCACTCGATCATGGACGAGGAGGGGGTGCGCCGCCCGGTCCTGGCCAAGGTCGAGAAGCCGGAGGCGGTCGACCACCTGGAGGCGATCGTGCTCTCCTTCGACGGGGTCATGGTCGCCCGCGGCGACCTGGGCGTCGAACTGCCGCTGGACCAGGTGCCGCTGGTGCAGAAGCGCGCCGTGCAGCTGTGCCGGGAGAACGCCAAGCCGGTCATCGTCGCCACCCAGATGCTCGACTCGATGATCGAGAACTCCCGCCCGACCCGCGCCGAGGCCTCCGACGTGGCGAACGCGGTGCTCGACGGCGCGGACGCGGTGATGCTCTCCGGCGAGACGAGCGTCGGCAAGTACCCGGTGCTCACGGTCAGCACCATGGCGAAGATCGTCACCACCACCGAGGCCGGCTCGATCGCCGTCCCGCGGTTGCAGCACGACCCGCGTACGCACGGCGGCGCGCTCACCGTCGCCGCCTCGTCGATCGCCCGGGCCATCGGCGCCAAGGCCATGGTCGCGTTCTCGCAGACCGGCGACACAGTCAAGCGGCTGGCCCGGCTGCACTGCGACCTGCCGCTGCTGGCGTTCACGCCGGTGCCGGAGGTGCGCAACCAGCTCGCGCTGTCCTGGGGCGTGGAGACGTTCCTGATGCCGTTCGTCCAGCACACCGACGACATGTTCCGCCAGGTCGACCAGGCGCTGCTCGGCCTCAACCGGGCCAACCCGGGCGACTACGTGGTGATCGTGGCGGGCAGCCCGCCCGGCACCCCGGGCTCCACCAACACGCTGCGCGTGCACCAGCTCGGCTCGCTGGTCGACGCGGCCTCGGCGCGAGCCCTCCAATGAGTGGTGTGGCCACCGGGCAGGCGGCCGTCGACCAGCTGCTGGAGGTGCTCGACCTCGCCCGTACCGGGGAGATGACCTTCCGGGGGATGAGCCCGCAGGTGGGCCCGCAGCGGGTCTACGGCGGGCAGGTCGCCGGCCAGGCCCTGGTCGCGGCCGGCCGCACCGTCGACGCGGAGCGGGCCGTGCACTCCCTGCACGGCTACTTCGTGCGCCCCGGCGACCCGGCCGAGCCGATCGAGTACCAGGTGGAGAACGTCCGGGACGGCCGGTCCTTCTCGGTACGCCGCTCGGTGGCGTTGCAGCACGACAAGCCGATCTTCTTCATGTCCGCGTCGTTCCAGCGTCAGGAGGAGGGGCTGGACCACCACGCCCCGCTCCCGCCGGACGTACCCGGCCCGGACGACGTGCCGACCATGACCGACCGGCTCTCCCGCTACCCGGAGCGCCTGGGTATCTGGGGGATGATCCCGCGCCCGATCGACGTGCGCTACGTCGGCGAGCCCGGCTGGGTCCGCCCCGGCGACCGCCCGGCCGAACCGCACCAGCGGGTGTGGATGCGCCTGGACGGCAAGCTGCCGGACGATCCGCTGCTGCACGCGTGCGCCCTCACGTACGCCTCCGACCTGACGCTGCTGGACTCGGTGCTCTCGGTGCACGGCGAGGTGTGGGGCCCGGGCGGCGTGGTCGGTGCGAGCCTCGACCACGCGCTGTGGTTCCACAGGTCCTTCCGCGCCGACGAGTGGTTCCTGTACGACTGCTGGAGCCCGTCCGCGTCGGGCGCCCGCGGGCTGGCCACGGGCCGGATGTTCACCACCGACGGCCGGCACATCGCCAGCGCCGTACAGGAGGGGCTGCTGCGGCGCGTCGGCGGCTGACCGCCCGGCCGGTGATCGTCCGGGCGCGGGTCGGGGGGCCGGTCCGCGGGGCAGCGGACTAACCTGGCCGTATGCGTCTCTCCGCCCGGGTCGACTACGCCCTCCGCGCGGCCGCTGAGCTGGCCTCGGTCGCGGACGGAGGGACCACCGGGCGGAGCCGCCCGGTGACCGCCGAACAGATCGCCCGCGCACAGGACATCCCGCCGAAGTTCCTGGAGAGCATCCTGCTGCAGCTGCGGCGGGGCGGCATCGTGCACGCCCAGCGTGGCCCCGAGGGCGGCTACTGGCTGGCCCGGCCAGCCGGGGAGATCTCCCTGGCCGAGGTGATCCGCGTCATCGACGGTCCACTCGCGCATGTGCGCGGGCACCGCCCGGAACAGCTCGGCTACCAGGGTGCGGCCCGCGCGTTGCAGGACGTCTGGATCGCGCTGCGCGCCAGCGAGCGGGAGATCCTCGACCTGGTCACCATCGCCGACGTGGCCGCCGGCGCGCTGCCCGGCCGGGTCAACGAGCTGGCCGCCGACCCGCGCGCCTGGAGCTGACCACACCGTCCGGCGTCTCCTACCAACCGGATGGGGGACTTGACCCGGGACGCCTCCGTGCCGCATTGTCGACCAAGTTGATAGGAGATACCGAAAAGTCAGGGGGCGCTCGTGCGCAAGCTGCTGGTCCTCGCCCTCGTCGGGCTCGCCGCGCAACTCGTCGACGGCGCGCTCGGCATGGCGTACGGGCTGACCTCCTCGACGCTTCTCCTGTTCGCCGGCGTGGCGCCGGCCGCCGCGTCCGCCTCGGTGCACCTGGCCGAGATCGGCACCACGCTCGCCGCGGGCGTCTCGCACTGGCGTTTCGGCAACGTCGACTGGAAGGTGGTCGGCCGGATCGCGCTCCCCGGCGCGATCGGCGCGTTCGCCGGGGCGACGTTCCTCAGCTCCATCTCCACCGAGGCGGCGGCGCCGTGGATGGCCGCCATCCTGTTCACGCTCGGCGCGTACCTGCTGGTGCGGTTCTCCCGGCCGCTGCGGGCAAACCGGGCGGGTGGCCGGCTGCGTAGCCGCTTCCTCGCCCCGCTCGGCCTGGTCGCCGGCTTCGTCGACGCCACCGGCGGCGGTGGCTGGGGTCCGGTCGCCACCCCGGCGCTGCTGGTCTCCGGCCGGATGGAACCCCGTAAGGTCATCGGCTCGGTGGACACCTCCGAGTTCGTGGTGGCCGGCGCGGCGAGCATCGGCTTCCTGATCGGCCTGGGCTCCGAGGGCTTCCTGCTGCCCACTGTGGCCGCGCTCCTGGTCGGTGGCCTGATCGCCGCGCCGATCGCGGCCTGGCTGGTCCGCATCGTCCCCGCCCAGTTGCTCGGCGCCGTGATCGGCGGCGTGATCGTGCTGACCAACGCCCGCACCCTGCTGCGCGCCGGTGACCTGGGCGGCTCGGTGCCGGCGGTGGTGTACGCGCTGCTCGCCACCGCCTGGGTGGTCGCCGTCGGGCTGGCGGTGCGGGCGCTGCGCCGTACCCGCCGGGCCCGGGCCACTGTGGAGTCCGCGCTCGCGGCCGGCTCGGTCGACGCCCCGGCGCCGGTTGCCGCCGGTTCGGTGGACGCCTCCGCGCCGGTCGCCGAGCCCGAGGAGCCCCGGCGGCTCGCCACCGCCGTCGAAAAGGGCTGAGCCTCCGGTCTCGCCCACAGCGAGGGCTCTCGGCGCCGCGCTTGTCGAGGCGCGGGCAGATGGTTAAGCTGGCGAAGCGCGGAGCCTAATCACCGACGTCGATATATCGGCGTCGCCCGTCGCATCAGGGCACGTACCTTCCCCGCCGGTCCGGGCAGGCCGGCGTCGTCGCGTGCCTGACCTCCGCGAAAGGCATCCCCGTGCACCCCACCACACCACGCCGCCGGATCGCGCTGCTCGCCGCGGCCTCGGCGGTCACGCTGTCGGCCGGCGCGCTCACCACGATGACGGCCGCCGCGGCGGCCGTCGCCTGCCGGGTCGACTACCGGATCACCAACCAGTGGAGCGGCGGCTTCGGCGCCGACGTGACAGTGACCAACCTCGGCGACCCGGTCGACGGCTGGACCCTCGGCTGGAGCTTCGCCGCCGGCCAGCAGGTCGTCCAGGCGTGGAACGCGACGGTCAGCCAGTCCGGCGCCCAGGTCAGCGCCCGCGACGCCGGTTACAACGCGGCCATCGGCACCGGCGGCACCGCGAACTTCGGCTTCAACGGCTCGTGGAACAACGCGTCGAACCCGGTCCCGGCCGCGTTCACGCTCAACGGCACCGCCTGCACCGGCGCACCGTCCACCACCCC
>NZ_WBKS01000174.1:0-9041 GCF_008868145.1 Micromonospora sp. AMSO1212t | reverse complement strand
AGGAATCCCAACCAGCAACCACTCCCAAAAGAATGGCCACCAGTCCGGGGTATAAAACAATTGGCACTGGCTTTACAAGCACCCTGTTGAGTTCTCAAAGAACAACCACACACCAACCAGAAGCCCCACACCGTGGAACCCCGACCGGGGTATCTCGTTCAACTGCCCGCCGCTCTCGCGCCGGGCACTTTTACTACGTTACCTCACCGTCTCTGTCGTGTCAAACCGTGTGTCCCGGTCTGTCACGCTTCGTACGGGTTGGCGCCGCTGAGCACGCGCAGCAGTCACCCGTTGCGCTTGATCATCGGATTTGGCAGGCCGGCCGCTGCGGTTTCCCGCGGGCTCGTCCGTTTCCCTGCCGGTCGACAACCTTACCCGGTCGGTTCCGCTCCGCCAAATCCGCCCTGCGGCGTTTCGACGAGCCCCACCCGGACCGCGTCCTCGCAAGACCTAAGCCTTGGTCGGACCCGGCGCCAGCCCTGTTCGGCGCTCCCGGGATTTCGTCCCGTTTGCCCCGTTCCGCGCTGGCAGAGAGAAAGTTACGCGTTCCCAGGTTTGATCGTCAAATCGGGGGGTAGCGGCGCGCGTCACACCCTTGATCACCGGGGCGAGGGCGGGCTGGAAGGGCGGCGGGAGGCGCGCCACGCCCTGATGCCCAGGACTCCTACCGTCGTGCCGATGGCCAGGGAAGCGGCGATCAGCAGGGCGTGTACCCACAGGAAGCCGGTCGGGCTGCCCTCGCCGACGGCGCCGGCCGACCAGGCGCGCTCGTCGTTCCAGATGGCGACCGCGAACCTCGGCCAGATCGCCCACGTCCAGACGCCGACGGCGACCAGGAACAGCGACCAACCACGTGACAGGACCATGGTCGGCCAGTATGCCAGCGGGCCGTCCGCCCAGGTCAGGCCCGCGTCCGGCGCAGCAGGCGTTTCCGTTCCCGCCGCCGGGGCACTGTTCTGTCGAGCCGATTCGACGGAGGTGCCACCCATGCAGCCGTTCAACCCGTGGACCTGGCGGGATCCGTCCGCCCTTGCCGGTGGGTACGACCAGACCCGGCCGGGAGACGTGCCGCAGCAGCGCACCGGTGAGGCGGACGACGGCCCGGACGCCCCCGGCCCGGGTACGCCGATCGACCTGACCGGCTACCGGGTGGAGGCGACGGACGGGCGGATCGGCTCCATCGACGAGGCGAGCGAGGACGCGGACGCCCGGTACCTGGTGGTGGACACCGGTCCGTGGATCTTCGGCAAGAAGGTGCTGCTGCCGGCCGGCACTGTGGCGCAGGTCGACCACCTGGATCGCGTCGTGCACGTGGACCGCACCCGGGAGCAGGTGAAGGAGTCGCCCGCGTTCGACCCGGATCACTTCGCGCACCCCGAGTACCGGGAGCGGGTCGGCAGCTACTACACCGAAAGCTATCGACAGCGGTAAGCCCGGCAGGACCACTGCAGGAGGCAGCGGCGCAGGCCGGTGAGCGGCTACCGTGTCAGTCATGGTCCGGCCGCGCAGCTGCCTCCCGGAGGCCCGTAACGGTCTCCCGGGCCACGCTGCCGACGGCCGGGAGCAGATCCTCGACGTACTCCGTGCCGGCGGCCTTCGGTTCCGCGCCGGCGGGCGATGGCGGCGCTCGTTCTGACGAGCCCGCTCCACCGACCTGGGCGACCCGGGTCGTGTCTCCCCGCCAGCGAACGGCACGAAAGGCGTACGACCATGTCCTCTGCACGCATGCTCACCGGCGACCGCCCGACCGGGCGACTGCACCTCGGCCACTACGTGGGCAGCATCGCCAACCGGGTGCGGCTGCACCAGCGCTACGAAAGCTTCTTCATCATCGCCGACCTGCACATGCTCACCACGCGCAACAGCCGCGCCGACATCGAGCAGGTCGCCCAGAACGCCCGCGAGATGGTCACCGACATCCTCGCCGCCGGGGTGGAGCCGGAACGGGCGACGTTCTACCTCCAGTCCGCGATCCCCGAGGTCGGCGACCTGAACACGCTGTTCCAGAACCTCGTCACGGTGCCCCGGCTGGAACGGGTGCCGTCGCTGAAGGAGATGACCCGGGACGCCGGCAAGGACGAGATGCCGTACGGCCTGCTCGGTTATCCGGTCCTCCAGGCCGCCGACATCCTCTGCGTGAAGGGGCAGGCCGTGCCGGTCGGGAAGGACAACGCCGCGCACGTCGAGGTGACCCGGGAGATCGCCCGGCGGTTCAACCACCTCTACGGCGAGGTCTTCCCGGTCCCCGACATGATCATGTCGGAGACGCCCACGCTCGTCGGCACCGACGGCGCCGGGAAGATGAGCAAGAGCAAGGGGAACGCGATCGCGCTCTCCGACGACGCGGCGACCGTGCGCCGCAAGGTGATGGGGATGTTCACCGACCCGAACCGGGTCCGCGCCGACGTGCCCGGCACCGTCGAGGGGAACCCCGTCTTCGAGTACCACGACATCTTCAACCCGGACCGGGCGCAGGTGGCCGAGTTCAAGGCCCGCTACCGGGCCGGCAAGGTCGGCGACGTCGAGGTCAAGGAGGCGCTCACCACAGCGCTCAACCGGTTCCTGGACCCGATCCGGGAGCGCCGGGCCCGCTTCGAGGCGCAGCCCGGCCTGGTCGACGAACTGATCGTCACCGGCACCGAGCGGACCCGCGAGCAGGTGCGCCGCACGCTCGTCGAGGTCCGCCGGGCGATGGGCCTGAGCAGCGCGTACACCCAGGTTCGACGCCGGGCCGAGCGCTACCGCAAGGCCGTCGCCACCTCGGCCTGACCACGAGCCGGTCCGGGGTACGCGCTTGCGCCGACCCCGGACCGGCCGGTTACGCTGCCGACATGGCCAGCTCGCACGCGTACCCGATGACGTCCCCCGACGTCCGGCTCGGCGCGCTGCGACGCCGGCGGTCCCGCGACCGCCTGCGCTGAGCCTTCCCCTCCTGCGACCGGCGGATCGAGCCGCCGGTCGTCATCGATCGTCCTCGCTCCGCCGTCGCGTTCCCATCAGGTGATCCGCGCGGCGGATCCACAGCGAGATCGGCGTACTCATGGATCTTGAAAGATTGCTTGCCGACCGGCTGGCGCCGGCGTTCGCGGCGGTGGCCGGCGGGCCGGTGGACCCGGCCGTGCGGCGTTCGCAGCACGCGGACTTCCAGTCCGACGCGGCGCTGGGGCTGGCCCGGCGGCTCGGCCGCCCGCCCCGGGAGATCGCCGCGGAGGTACGGGAGCGCGCGGCGCTCGCCGACCTGTGCGCGGCGGTCGAGGTGTCCGGCCCGGGTTTCCTGAACCTGACCGTGTCCGGGCAGGCGCTCGGCGGGCTGGTGTCCGCGATGGCCGCCGACCCGCGGCTCGGCGTGCCGGCCGTGGCCGGGCCGGAGACCGTGGTGGTCGACTACTCGGGGCCGAACGTGGCGAAGGAGATGCACGTCGGGCACCTGCGCTCGACGGTGATCGGGGACGCGGCGGCGCGGACGCTGGAGTGGCTGGGGCACCGGGTGCTGCGCGCCAACCACCTCGGCGACTGGGGCACGCCGTTCGGGATGCTGATCGAGCACCTGCTCGACCTGGGCGAGGCCGGGGCGGCGCAGGAGCTGTCGATGGGCGACCTGGACGGGTTCTACAAGGCCGCGCGGGCGAAGTTCGACGACGACGAGGCGTTCCGGGAGCGGTCGCGGCGGCGGGTGGTGGCGTTGCAGGGCGGTGACCCGGCGACGTTACGGCTGTGGCGGCTGCTCGTGACGCAGTCCGAGAGCTACTTCCTGACCGTGTACGACCTGCTCGACGTGACGCTGACCGGCGACGACTTCCGGGGCGAGAGCAGCTACCACGACCAGCTCGCGCCGACTGTCGAGGAGCTGGACCGGCTCGGGCTGCTGCGGCGCAGCGACGGTGCGGACTGCGTCTTCCCGCCCGGTTCGGTGGGACGTGACGGCGAGCCGTTGCCGCTGATCGTGCGCAAGTCCGACGGCGGGTACGGCTACCCGGCCACCGATCTGGCCGCGCTGCGGCACCGGACCGGCGCGCTCGGCGCGACCCGGCTGCTCTACGTGGTCGGGCTGCCGCAGCGGCGGCACTTCGAGATGGTGTTCGCGGTCGGCGCGCTGGCCGGCTGGCTGGCCGCGCCGGTGCGGGCCGAGCACGTCGGGTTCGGCTCGATCCTCGGCCCGGACGGGCGGATGCTGCGCAGCCGTGCCGGCGGGTCGGTGAAGCTGGTCGAGCTGCTCACCGAGGCGGTCCAGCGGGCCACCGCGCTGGCCCGGGAACGCAATCCGGAGCTGAGCGAGGCGGAGGCCGCCGAGGTGGGGCGCGCGGTCGGCGTGGGCGCGATCAAGTACGCCGACCTGTCCGGGGACCGGCACAAGGACTACGTGCTGGACTGGGAGCGGATGCTGTCGCTGGACGGCAACACCGCGCCGTATCTGCAGTACGCGTACTCCCGGGTCCGGTCGATCTTCCGGCGGGCCGGCGCGGCGGCGCGGCCGGACGCGGACGTCTCGCGGCCGGACGCGGAGGTCTCGCTCGCCGAGCCGGCCGAGCGGGCGCTCGCGATCGAGCTGGTCGACTTCGCCGCGGTGGTCGAGGAGGTGGCGGACGGGCTGGAGTTCCACCGGCTGACCGCGTACCTGCACCGGCTGGCGGTCGCGTTCAACGCGTTCTACGAGCGCTGCCCGGTGCTGCGGGCCGACGGGCCGGTACGGGAGAGCAGGCTCGTGCTGTGCGAGCTGACCGGGCGGGTGCTGCGGCAGGGCCTGGACCTGCTCGGCATCCGTACCCCGGAACGGTTGTGAGGCCGAGGGGTCACCGGAAGCCCGTGCGGCGGCTAGCGTGACGCATCGATCGAACGTGAGGGAGGCGACCATGGCGGATCGGCGCGCGGTGCTCGCTCCGGGACGTGGCTACGACACCCGGGGTCCGCTCTTCGTCTACATCGGTGAGGCGTTGCGCCGCCTCGGCTTCGACGTGCACGAGGTTACCTGGCGGTCGATCGGGGACCTGCGCCTCGACAGCGCACCGGAGTGGGTCGCCGAGCAACTGGATCCGGTCCTCGACGCCGGGGTGGACCTGCTCGTGGGCAAGTCGCTCGGCAGTTTCGCCGCCCCGCTCGCCGCCGATCGGGGCATCCCGGCGGTCTGGTTGACGCCGCTGCTGACCGACCCCGCGGTACGGGAGCCGCTCGGCCGGGCCACCGCGCCGTTCCTGCTGGCCGGCGGCACCGCCGACCAGGTCTGGGACGGTGCGGTGGCGCGCCGGCTCACCCCGTACGTGGTGGAGGTCGCCGACGCCGACCACTCGATGATGGTGCCCGGGCCACTGGCGGCCTCGGCCGAGGCGCTCGGGCGGGTCTGCACGGCGGTGGAGGAGTTCGCCGCCGACCGCTGACGGTCAGCGGCGGCTCCGCCGCGTCCACACCACCGCCGCCACCGCGGCGACGAGTGGCAGGAGGCAGCAAAGCATCAGGACGGACAGGTGCCACGGCTTGATCGCTCCCATGGCCGAGACGATAGAGGTCGCTCTCCAGTCGGAGGGGGCACCGCCGCCATCGAACCCGTGCGATCCTTCCTCCGCGGGCGTCGTTCACCGCCTGCGACCACCCACGGGAGGACCGGAATGCGTACCTTCGCGCCCATGTTCGGGCGTCCACTCGCGACAGCCACCACGTTCGCCGTCGGGTGCGCGATGGTCGTCGGCGCAGGCGCCACTCCGGCCGCTGCCGCCGTCGGCGGGCCCACCGATCTCACCACCGCCGGTCGGGCGTGCGAGGCCCAGGCGCCCGGGCCGTACCTGAGTCCGGTACGGCTCAACGACGCCAACGCCGTCGTGCTCCAGGGCACCTACAGCGGCACGCCGCAGAGCGCCGACCCGCAGGCCGACTTCCAGGTGTGGGACGTCACCACGCCGGACGCCCCGCAGCAGTGGCTCACCGGCCTCGCCCCGGAGAACAACCAGGTCTACATCCAGCTCGAAGATCCGGACCGGCAACGGCACGGGATCACGTACGCGTGGCGGGTGCGTGTCCTCGACGGCGCCGACGCGTCGCCGTGGAGCGGCACCTGCTACTTCACGATCGACCGCATCGGCGGTCCGGCGCCGGACGTCGCCTCGGTGAAGTACCCGTCGGGCGACTGGGAGCACGCCGGTGGCGCGGTCGGTGACGCCGGAAGCTTCACCTTCACCTCGACCTCGGACGACACGGTGAGCTACCAGTACCGGTTCTCCGGCGCCGGCGACGAATATGTCGAGGTCCCCGCGGAGGGCCTCGGCGGGCCGGCCACGGTCACCTGGACGCCGCAGGACGCGAGCCAGCAATCGGTGAGCGTGTACGCCATCGACCGGGCCGGGAACTGGTCGGAGCGCAACGTCTACGAGTTCTGGGTACGCGAGACGCGGCCCTCGGTCTTCTCCAGCGCCTACCCGGACTGGAGCACCAACCTGGACTACGGCGTGGGCGTGCCCGGCGCGTTCGAGTTCACCTCGAACGTCCCCGGCACGGAGTCGTTCGCCTGGCGGATCGACGGCGACGGCCCGTCCGGTTCGGTCGCGACCGGCGGCGACCGCACGGTCACCGCGATGATCGCCCCGACCCGGGCCGGGCGGCAGACCCTCTACGTGCGCAGCGTCACCGCCGACGGTGCGACGCACCCGGAGCGGGCCTACACGTTCGTCGTCGACAACGCACCCCGGGTCACCGGTGACGTCGACCGGTACGTGATCATCGGGTCGTCGCTCCGGTTCCACCTGGCCCCGCGCATGCCCGAGGTCACGTCCTACCTCTACTGGACCCATGACTACAACGGCAACGAGCCGGACGAGAAGACCGTCCTGCCGGCCGGCACGGACGGCACCGCGGACCTGACCTGGACCGCCACCAGCGAGAGCACTCAAGCGCTGTACGTGCAGAGCCGCAGCGCCGACGGCACGCTCTCCGAGCCGCGGTTCATCTCCATCTCGGTGTCGGGCGCCAGCCCGTACGTGACCCGCAGCGGCGGCGAGGTGGTGGGGTCGACCGCTACCTTCACGGCGCGCACCGAGATGGCGAACGTCGCCGAGTACGAGGTGCTCCTCAACCGCGACCCGTCCACCCGGCAGGTGCTGCCGGCCGCAGCCGACGGCACTGTGACCTTCCGGTACACGCTCACCAAGCGCGGCTACACCTACGTCACCGTGGTCGCCCGTAACGCCGCCGGGGTGCAGACCACCGAGGGCGGAACCTCCTGGTCCGTCACCGACTCCCCGGTGGTGGTGTCGACTGACTTCCCCTCGTCGGGCTCCGGCAAGTTCGCGCCCGGCACCTTCACGTTCAAGCCCCGGCAGCTCGGCGCGGTGAAGTACACCTACCAGATGCCCGGCGCCGAGGGCACCGTCGCGGCGGCGGCCGACGGCACCGCGACGATCACCTGGACGCCGTCGGACGCCGGCTACCACACGCTCTACGTGAAGAGCGTGACGGCGGACGGCGCCGAGTCGTTGCAGACCTACTACTCCTTCTACGTGGCGCCCGACCCGCTGACCGTGACGTCGGTGTCGCCGGCGTCGGTCGAGACGGGCGCGGTACGGACGATCACGATCACCGGCAGCGGTTTCCACCAGGAGGACCAGGTCACCGTCACCCCGTCCGGCGGCACCGCAATCGTCGCGACCGTGCGGAGCGTCTCCGCGGACCGCCGGACCCTCACCGCCGATGTCGATCTGACCTCCGCCGGGGTGGGCAAGGCGTCCGTCTCGGTGCGGCCGGACGAGTGGAGCGACCAGGTCTCGCTGGCCGACGCGTTCTCGATCACCGGGGCTCAGGCCCTGCGGTCGGTGACCGCGCCGGCCGTCACCGGCACCGTGGCGGTGGGGGCGACCGTCCGCGCGTCGACCGGTGAGTGGAGCCCCGCCGCCTCGGCGTACACCTACCAGTGGGCGGCCGACGGCACCGCGATCAGCGGGGCGACCGGTGCGACGTACGTGATCCCGGCGTCCCTGCTGGGCAAGCGGCTGACCGTGGCGGTCACCGCGACCAAACCCGGGTACGCGTCCGGCCGGGCGACGTCGCAGGCCACCGTCCCGGTGGCGAAGGGCCCGGCGCTGCAGGCCACTGTCAAGCCGACGATCACCGGTACGCCCCGGGTGGGCCAGACCGTGCAGGCGACCACCGGCACCTGGACGCCGGCCGCCGACTCGTACCGCTACGAGTGGCGAGTGGGCGGGGAGCTGACCGGCACGACGACGAAGACGCTGACGTTGACCGCGGCGATGCGCGGCAAGGCGGTCACCGTGACGGTCGTCGCGGTGAAGGCGGGCTACGCCAACGGTCGAGCCGCGAGCGCGCCGGTGACCGTCCGCGCGTGACGTCGAGGTGACGGCCGGTGCGCCCGTCTCTCCGCTCGTCTCCGGTGGGACGGCGGGTGGGCGCGCCGGCCGGGTCCGACGCGAGACGGACATGTGGTCTATTCGGCCGGCCGGGCGGCCTTGCCGTCCAGCCACAGCGTGTCGCTGTCGTCGCGGTGGGAGCCGGTGGATCCGACGTGCTTGGCGCTGATCTTCGGCCCGTTCTTGATCACGTGGACCAGGGCCATCGCGTGTCCCCGGCCGAGGCCGTACTCGTCCTTGAGCCAGCCCACGATCGCGCCGGCCTTGACGTCGGCCGCGTCGTAGCCGCGCTCCCCGGCCTCGTCGACCAGGGCGCGCGGGGTCTTGCCGGTCTTGTCCTCGATCGCGTCGAGGTACGCCTGGAAGGACATCTGCTCAACCCTTCGTCCGGGAGGTGGTGACAACCTCCACCCTCCCGGGCGAGGTGGTTGCGATCAACGACGGACCGGGCCACCGTCGTTGCCTCCGGGGCAACGATCACCGCCGGGCGAGACGCCGGAGAGCCCGGCCCGCATGGTCGCGGGCCGGGCTCTCCAGATCTCGGGGTACGCGCTCAGCGCTGGAGGGTCAGCAGTCCGGGTCGGTAGGGCAGGAGGCCGTAGTCGCCGCCGGAGTTGGGGGAGCGGCCCTGGTAGAGCAGTTGGAGGTTGCAGGGGTCGACGGTGAAGGTCTGGTCGGCGGTGGTGCGGATCAGTT
>NZ_WBKS01000173.1:0-9183 GCF_008868145.1 Micromonospora sp. AMSO1212t | reverse complement strand
ACGGCGCGGTGGGCGCGGGGGTGACGGGTGCCTCCGGCGCGGCGATCACCGGGAACTGCTCGGTGGGCGGCGCGACGGCCGACGGCATGGCCGACCACGGGTCGTACGCGGGCGGCTCGGCGGCCGGGGGCGTCGTGGCGTCAGAGGTCACCGCGACCCCTACGATTGACGATCATCCGCGGACCCTACAACGTCCCCGCCGCCCGGTGTGGCCGCCGGATCCGGGGCCAGCCCCTGCGCGGACTTCGTCGCTCAGAACGGATATGCCTCAGAGGCATAAATATGCCTCTGAGGCATATCGGTCGCGAGCAGTCGTTCGCCGACGGCGGCTACCGCGAGTAACGGGCACCTGTGCGGAGAATCGACGAGGCGGGCCGTGCCCGGTGAGGCTCGCTCAGGCGGAGGTGGGGGCGGCCGGTTCGGCGGCGCGGTCCACCGGCTCACCCGGGGAGTCCAGCCCGGCGCGGCGGCGGGCCTCCCGGCGTGCCACCCAGCCGTAGCCGAACAGGCTCATCACCGCGAAGATCCACCACTGCCAGACGTAGCCGAAGTTCTGCCAGTTGTTCGTGTGCCCGATCTGGACCGCCTGGAAGGCCGGGTCGGCGGCCGGCGTCTGCCCGTCGAGCAGCACGTAGCCGCCGGTCACCGGGTAGGGGAGCTGTTGGGCCAGGCGCGGGATGTCGATGCGCCGGGCCTCCAGCTTGCCGTCGCGCCGGCTGACCGCGCCGCCGCCGCTCTCGCTGCCGACCACCCGGCCGGTGACGGTCACCTCGCCGGTCGGCGCCGCCGGCACCTGCGGCTGGACTGTCGCGCCGGCACCCGGCACGGGCGGGATCCAGCCCCGGTCGACGAGCACCGCGGTGCCGTCGGCCAGCACCAGCGGGGTGAGCACCTCGAAGCCGACCGTCCGGTCGACGGTCCGGCCGCGGACCAGGACGGTGTTCGTGCTGTCGTACCGGCCGGTGGCGGTGACCCGGCTCCAGGTGAGCTCCTCGGACGGCGCGGGACCGACGTCGCCGCCGCTGGGCGCGGGGAGCGCGTCGCGCAGCGGCGCGGGCGTCATGGTGGCTCCGGCGTCGATGCGCTCGTTGACGGCCGTGCGGCCCCGGTAGCGGTCCAGCTGCCAGTTGCCCAGGAACACCATCACCGTGGCGGCGACGAGCGTGAGCGCGAGGTAGCCGAGCCAGCGCGGGGTCAGCAGGAACCGGTACACGTTGGCCAAGGCTACCCGTATGAGCGATGCCACTCGTCGCTGCCAGGCAGAAACGGCGGTGTGCGCGGCTCTCGCGCGCCGGGCCGGGCGGGTATGGTCACGCGGGCGGAAACCACCCACATCAGGAGTCGATGATGACCGACGTGCCGCGCGTCGTGCTGAGCGCGCCCTCCTCGGGTCACGGCACCGGCGCCGTCTCCCTCGGCCTGCTCGCGGCGCTCACCGACCGGGAGATCCCGGTGGCCGGGTTCAAGGTCGGGCCGGACCAGGTGGACGCGGCGTATCTGGGGCTCGCCGCCGGGCGCGCCGGGCGCACGCTGGACCCGAGACTGGTCGGCCCGGAGCGCATCGCCCCCCTCTTCGCGTACGGCGCGGCCGGCGCCGGGTTCGCGCTGGTGCAGGGCACGATGGGCCTCTACGACTCGGTCGCCGGACGACCGGAGAGCGAGTCCACGGCGGCCGTCGCCACGGCGCTGCGCAGCCCGGTGGTGCTCGTGGTGGACGTGGCCGCGATGGGCCAGTCGGTCGCCGCGCTGGTGCACGGCTTCCGGGCGTACGACGACGAGCTGTGGCTGGGCGGCGTGATCCTCAACCGGGTGGCCTCGCCCCGGCACGAGGCGCTGCTGCGCGAGGCGCTCGACGACGTGGGCGTGCCGGTCTACGGGGCGCTGCGCCGGCACGAGCTGCCTCCGGTGCTGCCCGCCCGACGGTTCGGCACCGGTCCCGTGGTGCGCGCCGACGCCGACGCCGAACGCGGCGTACGCCGGCTCGGTGAGGCGGTGGCGGCCACCGTCGACCTCGACCGGCTGCTGGCGCTGGCCCGCTCCGCCCCGGCGCTCGCCGTCGAGCCGTGGTCGCCGGAGCCGGCCGACGCCCCGCAGCCGTCGGGGGAGCGGCCGGTGGTGGCGCTCGCCGGCGGACCGGCCGGCGCCTACAGCCATCCCGAGACCGCCGAGCTGCTGCGCGCCGCCGGCGCCGAGGTGGTCACGTTCGATCCGCTGCGCGACGAGGCGCTGCCCGCCGGGGCCCGCGCGCTCGTCATCGGCGGCGGGCTGCCCGAGACGTACGCGGAGCAGCTCTCCGCCAACCGCCGCCTCTGCATCGCGGTGGCCGAGCTGGCCCGCTCGGGCCGCCCGGTGATCGCCGAGGGGGCCGGCCTGCTCTGGCTGGCCCGGGAGCTGGACGGCCTGCCCATGTGCGGGGTGCTCGACGCGGTCGGCACGATCAGGGACGGCCTGGTGGTCGGCTACCGCACGGCCACGGCGGTCACCGACAGCGTGGTGGCAGCGGCCGGCGCCACGGTGACCGGGCACAAGCAGCACGCCGCCGTGCTCACTCCGCGCGCCGGTGACCGGCCGGCCTGGCGCTGGGAGGGTGGCAACCCGGAGGGCTTCGTCCGGCAGGCGGTGCACGCCTCGCAGCTCGTGCCGCACTGGGCCGCCCACCCGGACATCGCGGCCCGGCTGGCCGCCGCCGCGCTGGCGCCGGTGGGGGCGTCGGCGTGATCGGGCAGGTGGCGGTACGCCGGTTCCCGGCGCTCACCGTCTCCACCCCGCGCATCGAGGTCCGGCACCTCGTCGCCGCCGACGCGGAGGCGGTGGACGAGGTGTTCGCCGACCGGCAGACGCAGCGCTGGCTGCCGCTGGCCGAGGCGTCCGGGCAGATCGACGGGCGGGCGTGGTGCACCGAGCTGGCCCGGCAGCGGCGCGACAGCGGCGACGGAGACCACTGGGCGGTGGTACGCCGGGAGGACCAGCGGGTGGTCGGCTCGCTCTGGGCCCGCCGTACCGACTGGGGTGCCCGGCTCACCGAGCTGTCGTACGCGATCGCGCCGCACGCCCGGGGCTACGGCCTGGCGGTCGAGGCGGTGGACGCGGTGGCCATCGCGCTGATCCTGGAGCACGGGTTCCAGCGGGTGGAGCTGCGGGTGGCGGCCGGCAACGTGGCGTCCCGGCGGGTCGCCGAGAAGGCCGGCTTCAGCTACGAGGGCCTGCTGCGCAACGCCGGTTTCGTCAGGGGCGCCCGGGTCGACCTGGAGCTGTGGTCCTTCGTCGCCGCCGACCTCCGCTGACCGCCCTGCGCCCCCTGCGCCCACCCGCCTCCGAACGTCGATCAAGGAGTTCGCGTCGGCGGATCGGGCGATCCCTGACGCAAACTCCTTGATCAACTACCCGGGCGCACCCCCGGGCGGATCAGGGGGTCAGCCGACTATCTGGTCCGAGGGTGGGGTGAACTGGCGGGTGGGCTGGCCCTTCAGCGAATCCCGCAAGGTCTGCGCCACCGCGTTCACCGGGATCTGCGACTGCCCGTCGCCCACCGCGTTGAACGGATTGTCCGGGTCGGCGATGAAGCTCGCCGCCGCCAGCTCCGGCGTGTAGCCGACGAACCACGCCGACCGGGTGCTGTCGGTCGTACCCGTCTTGCCGGCGACCGGGCGGCCGACCGTACCCCGCACGCTGTCGGCGGTCGACCAGCCGCCGCAACTCCCCTTGGCCGGGGTGTCGCCGGTCGGGCAGCGGGCCGCGTCGGTGGCGGCGCGGGCTGCGTCGGCGTTCACCACCTGCCGGCACCGCGGCTTGGCCACCTCCCGCTGCACCCCGCCCGCCGTCGTGTACGTGGCGGGCGTGCCGTCCCGGTTCATGATCGCGTTGACCGGGATGGCCTCGCAGTAGCGCCCGTCGGCGGCGATGGCGGCGTACGCGTTCGCCATCTCCAGCGGGGTGGCGTCGGAGACGCCGAGCGTGAACGCGCCCCACTTCTTCGCCTTCCCCGGCGACGCCTGCTCCTTGTCCACGTCGGTACGCCAGCGCAGCCCCAACTGCTCGGCCAGGCGCACCCCGGTGTCCGCGCCGATCTTCTCCTCCAGCTGGACGAAGTACGTGTTCACCGACTTGCCGAACCCGGACCACATGGTCTGCCGGCCGGTCATCGCGCCGCTGGCGTTCGACGGCGCCCACCCGTCGTAGACGGCCGACTTGTACGTGTACGGGGAGTCGTACGCGGTGGACAGCGGCATCCCGGCGTTGAGCGCGGCGAGCATCGGGAACATCTTGAACGTCGAACCGGCCTGGTAGCCCGGGAGGGTCCCGCCGCCGAGCAGCGGCGCCACGGTGTTCGGATAGTTCGCCTTGACCTTCGGGCCGGCCTCCGGGTTCGAGCTGTTCGGGTTCTCGGCCAGGTCGAGCGAGTAGTTCCGGTTCACCGCCATCGCCTTGATCCGCCCGGTGCCGGGCTCGGCGACCACGATCCCGTTGGCGAACGGGCTGCCGGTGTTGTCCTTGGCGCCGACGTTCTTCTCCGCCGCCGCCTGGGTCTTCGGGTCGAGCGCGAGCACGATCCGGTAGCCGCCGCGGCGTAGCTTGTCCATCCGTTCCAGCCGGTTCTCGCCGAACGCGGGCTGCGAGCTCCACCAGTTCTTCAGGTAGTCGCAGTAGAAGCCCCAGCTGCGGTGCCCGCCGTCGATCGCGGCGCAGTCGTTCGGCGGGTCGGTCAGCTTCAGCTTGATCGGCTGGCCCTTCGCCGCAGCGGCGGCGTCAGGTGACAGGTAGCCGAGGCGGGTCATGTTGTCCAGCACGTAGTTGCGCCGGCCGGTGGCATCCTTCTGGTCCGAGGTGATCGGGTCGTACTCCGACGGCGACTTCACCAGCCCGGCCAGCGTGGCCGCCTCGACCGGGGTGAGCGTGGCCGGTGTCTTGGAGAAGAAGATCTGCGAGGCCGCGTAGATCCCGTACGCGCGGTGACCGAAGTAGGCCGAGTTGAGGTAGCGCTCCAGGATCTGTTCCTTGCTCAGATGCTTCTCGATGTCCAGCGCCATGCGCATCTCCTTGACCTTGCGCAGGCTGGTCTGCTGGGTCGCCTCCTGGACCTCCTTGGGCGTGGTCGCGCTGTCCCGCAGCGCCATTCGCACGTACTGCATGGTGATCGTCGAGGCGCCCTGGGAGACGCCGCCGGACCGGGCGTTGGAGACGAAAGCACGCGCCACGCCCTTCGGGTCGACGCCGTGGTGCTGGTAGAAGCGGTTGTCCTCGGCGGCGACGATCGCCTGCTGGATGTTCGGCGACATGTTCTCGACCTTGGTGTACTGCCGGTACTCCTCGTAGAACATCGTCAGCACCGTCTTGCCGTCCGGCGCGTAGACGTACGAGGTCTC
Organism: Micromonospora sp. AMSO1212t; assembly: GCF_008868145.1. Classification (NCBI taxonomy): domain Bacteria; kingdom Bacillati; phylum Actinomycetota; class Actinomycetes; order Micromonosporales; family Micromonosporaceae; genus Micromonospora; species Micromonospora sp. AMSO1212t. Next base: position 3,820 of record NZ_WBKS01000173.1, on the reverse strand, counting down.
GGCCGGCAGCGCGGTCTTGAGGATGCTCGTCTTCTGTTCGATCGCGTGCGCGGTGGCCTTGGCCCCGATGCCGGTGACGGCGACCAGCGGGTACAGGGCGGCGGCGACCACGATGCCGGCGATCAGCCCGGCGCGGAGAAGGGGAACGAGACGGCCAGCGGAAGCAAGGGGACGACTGCTCACGGGGTCAAGCTATGACATTTCCGATTCGGAAATGAGAAGAACTCATAAACCGGCGGACCGTGACGCGACCCACGCCGGGATGCGCTGTCCCGGGCGGCGGCTACCCGGCAGGATCGCGGACATGCCCGCAGCACCGACCGGGAGCGCCGCCGCGCTCGACGAGCCCGACCTGGGCCACCACGGGGACGCCGAGGCCACCCCCGGCCTGGTGGACCTGGCGGTCAACGTGCGCCGCGCCCCGATGCCGGACTGGCTGGCCGACCCGATCACCGCCGCGCTGGGGGACCTGGCCGCGTACCCCGACCCGGCACCGGCCCGCGCCGCAGTCGCTCACCGGCACGGGCGACCCCCGGAAGAGGTACTCCTCACCGCCGGCGCCGCCGAGGGTTTCGTCCTGATCGCCCGCGCGCTGTCCGGCGTCCGCCACCCCGTTGTGGTGCACCCGCAGTTCACCGAGCCGGAGGCCGCGCTGCGCGCCGCCGGGCACCGGGTGGACCGGGTGCTGCTCGACCCGGCCGACGGCTTCCGCCTGGACCCGGCCCGGGTCCCGGACGACGCCGACCTGGTCATGATCGGCAACCCCACGAACCCGACCTCGGTCCTGCACCCGGCGGACACGATCGCCGCGCTGGCCCGTCCCGGCCGGGTGCTCGTGGTCGACGAGGCGTTCGCCGACACCACCGCCGCGCCCGGCGTCGACGGCGAGCCCGAGTCCCTCGCCGCTCGCCGCGACCTGCCCGGCCTCGTGGTGGTGCGCAGCCTCACCAAGACGTGGGGCCTGGCCGGGCTGCGGATCGGCTACCTGCTCGGCGACGCCGCGCTGCTGACCCGGTTCGCCGCCGCGCAGCCGCTCTGGGCGGTCTCCACCCCGGCGCTCGCCGCCGCCACCGCCTGCGCCGCGCCGGCCGCCGTCGCGGCCGAACGCGCCATCGCCGCCGACCTCGCCGCCGACCGCGACCACCTGGTGGCCCGCCTGTCCGGCCTGCCGGGGGTACGCGTGGCGGGCCGCCCGGCCGCCGCCTTCGTCCTGATCCACGTGGCCGGCGCCGCCGGCGTACGCGAGCGGCTGCGCGCGCACGGCTGGGCGGTACGCCGGGGCGACACGTTTCCCGGGCTCGGCCCGGACTGGCTCCGGATCGCCGTACGCGACCGGGGCACCACAGACGCGTTCATCGAGACGCTGGCACGGATCCTGGAGGCATGATGCTGGAGTCCACAGTCGCGGCGATCCGGCCGCTCGACGAGGCCGCCATGGCGGCGGCCCGCGAGTTGCAGGGCCGGCTGACCAAGCCCGCCGGCTCGCTCGGCGCCCTGGAACCGCTCTCGGTACGCCTCGCCGGGCTGGCCGGCGCCTGCCCGCCGCCGCTGCCCGAGCCGGCCGCGGTGGCGATCTTCGCCGGTGACCACGGCGTGCACGCCCAGGGCGTGACCCCGTGGCCGCAGGAGGTCACCGCCCAGATGATCGCCAACTTCCTGGCCGGCGGCGCGGTGGTCAACGCGTTCGCCCGTCAGGCCGGCGCCTCGGTCACGGTGGTGGACGTCGGCGTGGCCACCCCGATCCCCGGCGCCGACTCCGAGGAACCCGCCGATCCGGCCGGGCCGCGTCTGGTGGCCGCGAACGTCCGCCCCGGCACCCGCGACATGACGGTCACCGCCGCGCTGACGCGGGACGAGGCCCGCGCGGCCGTCGAGACCGGCATCCGGGTCGCCGGTGAGCTGATCGACGCCGGGGCGGGCATCCTGCTCACCGGCGACATGGGCATCGGCAACACCACCCCGTCCGCCACGCTCATCGCCGCGTTCGCGCGCGTGGACGCGGAGGCGGCCACCGGCCGGGGCACCGGGGTCGACGACGAGACGTACGCCCGCAAGGTGTCTGTGGTGCGGGCCGCGCTGGCCCGGCACGAGCCCGACCCGGCCGACCCGCTGGGCGTGCTGGCGGCCGTCGGCGGGCTGGAGCACGCCGCGCTGGTCGGCCTGATCCTCGGCGCCGCCGCCCGGCGGGTGCCGGTGCTGCTCGACGGCGTGATCGCGGTGAGCGCCGCGCTCGCCGCCGCCGCGTTCGCGCCGGACGCGGTGGGCGCCATGGTCGCCGGGCACCGCAGCGCCGAGCCGGGCGCCACGGCGGCGCTGCGGCACCTCGGCCTGGAGCCGCTGATCGACCTGGGACTGCGGCTCGGCGAGGGCACCGGGGCTCTGCTCGCCCTGCCGGTGGTCACCGGCGCGGTCCGGGTACTGCACGAGGTGGCGACGTTCGACTCCGCCGGGGTGGCGGAGAAGTGACCGGGCCGACGCCGCCGAGCCCGTACCCCCTGGGGTTGCGGCTGGGCGGGCGGCGCGTGGTCGTCGTGGGCGGGGGAGCGGTCGCCACCCGGCGGGTGCCCGCGCTGCTCGACGCCGGCGCGGACGTGCTGCTGGTGTCGCCCGAACTGACCCCGGCGCTGCGCGCGCACGTCGACGCCGGGCGGCTGCACTGGGAGCCGCGCCGGTTCGCCCCCGGCGACCTGGACGGCGCGTGGCTGGTCCAGGTGGCGGTGGACGACCGGGCCGCCGCCGCTGCCGTCAGCGCGGCAGCGGCCGAGCGGCGGATCTTCTGCGTCCGCGCCGACGACCGGACGGCGGCCAGCGCGTGGACTCCGGCGGTGACCCGGCACGGCCCGGTCACCGTGGCGGTCCTCGGCGGCGGCGACCCGCGCCGCGCGATGGGCGTCCGCGACGCCGTGCGGGATCTGCTGGGCGCGCGGACGGCCCCCGGCTTCGCGCCGTCCCCCGAGGCGGGAGGTGCCGCCGGGGGGCGCGTCGCGCTCGTCGGCGCCGGACCGGGCGACCCGGAGCTGATCACCGTGAAGGGGTGGCGGCTGCTCACCGAGGCCGAGGTGGTCGTCGCCGACCGGCTCGTGCCCGGCCTGCTCCTGGACGAGCTGCGCCCGGACGTCGAACTCGTCGACGCCTCGAAGATCCCGTACGGGCCGTCGCGTGCCCAGGAGGAGATCAACCGGATCCTGGTGGACCGGGCCCGGGCCGGCAAGGTGGTGGTACGGCTCAAGGGCGGCGACCCGTACGTCTTCGGCCGCGGCGGCGAGGAGCTGCTGGCCTGTGCCGAGGCGGGCGTGCCGGTGACCGTGGTGCCGGGTGTGACGAGCGCGATCGCGGTGCCCGAGGTGGCCGGGGTGCCGGTGACCCACCGGGGTGTGGCGCACGAGTTCACAGTGGTGTCCGGGCACCTCGCGCCCGACGCGCCCGCGTCGCTGGTGCGCTGGGACGCCCTGGCCGGGCTGCGCGGCACGCTCGTGATCCTGATGGGCCTGAAGAACCTCGCCGCGATCAGCGCCACCCTGATCGCGCACGGCAAGCCGGCGGAGACCCCCGCCGCGGTGATCCAGGAGGGCACCACAGCCGCCCAGCGCACGCTGCGCTCCACGCTGGGCACGGTCGCCGCCGACGTGGAGGCCGCCGCCCTGCGCCCACCCGCGATCGTGGTCGTAGGCGACGTGGTCCACACCCTGACCCCCACTCCCTAACCCCGAGGCCATCGCCGACGCCGCCCGCCTGATCGCGTCGATCTTGCACTTGGTGCCCGTCACGCGCCCGTTACAGCCCATTTGTCGGGGCAACAAGTGCAAGATCGACGCGATCA
>NZ_WBKS01000172.1:0-9192 GCF_008868145.1 Micromonospora sp. AMSO1212t | reverse complement strand
GGAAGCGGCACCGCGGGGGGTGCGGGCAGCGGCGGCGCGGAGGTCGGCCGCGACGCGGGGGCCTGCTCCCGGTCGGCGGGGAGAGCCGGGACCGGCGCGGGAACGGCGACCACCACGCTGTCCGCGGCGGGCGGGGCGACCGGCGCGGGCGGGGCGGCCTCCACGTACGCGGGCACCGGCACCGTCGTGCCCGCCGCGCGCACCTCGGCCTCCAGGTCGATGACCACCTCCGCCCGGCTGGCCGGTTTCGCGCCGGGCACCAGCACCGACGCCGGCATCAGCGCGCGGCCCGCACCCGCCATGCCGTCGACCCGTGCGGCCAGGTCGACGGCCAGTTCCCGCATCCGGTGGGCGGTGGAGTGGACGGTGTCGTCGAAGACGAGCGTGCCGCTGCCCGCGTCGAGCATCGCGGACCGGACCTGCTCGGCGTTCTTCGGCTCGGCGGTGGAGCGTACCCAGAGGCCGGTCTGCACCACCTCGACCACCGCGCCGGGGGCGAACCAGTAGACGCGGGGCGCGACCTCCTCGGCACCGGCCAGCGGCGGGCGGTGGCTGAGCACCGTGGGCCGGCGAGCCCGCGAGTTGGGGTGCGCCCGGGGCGAGTAGGACAGTTCGAGCGCGTACGGCGCCCAGCCGAACGCGCCGTCCGGCAGCACGGTACGGATCTCGTACCGCTGCGGGCTGCCGATCGGCACGCCGGTGTAGCAGGTGACCTCGGTGTTCAGCAGGTCGGCGAGCGCCTGGCCGAACGCCTCGCCCTCCGGGATCCGGACCTCGCCGAACTGCACGAAGCGGACCCGCTGCCGGTTCTCCTCGTCGAGCCCGCGCCAGAAGCGCACCACGTCGTCCAGCGACAGCGGCGCCGTGCCGGGGCAGCCCAGCAGCACGGTCATGGTCTCCGCCTGGCAGGGCACGTACGCGGTGAGCCGCTGCCGTTGCGGGTCGACCACCTGAGGGTCGCGGTTGCTGTGGATCCAGACACCGGCCGGGATCGGCTCGATCTCGGCGGTGGCGCTGGACGGCCGGGTGTCGATCGCGGCCCGGTCCCATCGCGGCGTCGGGTAGCGCTTGGCGTCCCAGGCCGGCGGCCGGCCGGGCCGGAACCGCACCCAGCCGCTGCCCGGTGCGGAGTGGACGAACAGCGTCCCGGCCGAGCCGCGTACCAGGTCACCGTCCGGGGCGACGACGGTGCGGTTGAGGCGTTCGGAGAGCCACTGACCGGCCATCGCCGCGGAGTTGCCGTGCCGGCCGCAAGCGATGAGCCGGATGCCGCGGCGGCGGCGCGGCAGCACCCCGGCCATGGCCTCCCACGCGCTGATCGGCATGCCGTCGCCGAGGTCGAGCACGACCACGTCGTTCTCCGCGTCCTCGATCATGGACAGCGCCAGCGACTGGGCCTCGGGACTGATGGCGTCCTCGGCGTGCACCACGAGGGCGTTGCCGACGGTGTGCTGGACGACGCCCTCGGGACGGTCCTTGCCGCCACCGAACAGGTCCCGGATCCGGGTTGCCATGATCGACCTACCCCACTTCTGTGGCCGCGAGGGCCCTCATGCTCAGCGCCGGTCCCTCGGGCACCAGCGCGAGCAGCTCTCTCGGGAAGGGAACGTTCACGACCCGGTCGAGCTTCAGCGCCCGTACCGCGTCCTGGTCGCCGATCGGGTACGCCTTTCCGTCGTCCGCGATGTACGTGGGCAGGGGTTGCGCCGCCCCGGGGCCGACCGGCGCCGGGAGGACCGCCATGCCGCTGCCGGGCGCCAGGAGCACCGACGTGCGGCCGTCGGGGCGGACGCCGGAGCGGGCGAGCGGGACGAGCACGGCGGTGCTGTCGAACCGCGTCCCGTCCACCGGGCTCTGGCGCAGGCACAGTGCGTACGGGCCGGGTTCCTGCGGGGTGAGGCCGGTCAGGTCGGGCAGCCGGGTGAGCAGCGACCGGTCGGCCGACATCCGCGCCGCGGCGAGGCCGGCGGCGCTCAGCTCCACCGGCTCCTTCCCGGAGGTGGTGGTGGCCAGCAGGAACTCGGTCCGGCTCAGCGGTGCGAGGCCGTCGCGGCGCAGCACCAGCAGTTGCTCCGCGCCGGTGTCGGGCCGCTGCCGGAACAGCGTGCCGATCGGGTACGTGCGGTCGCCGACCCGCCCGGAGCGGCCCTCGCCGGGGATCGAGGCCGGCGCCAGGTCCGGTCCGTCTGGCAGGAAGTCGAGCCAGTCCTCCGGTGCGGGCACCTTGCGGGTGGTGGTGGCGCCGAGCGCGGCGAGCACGGCCGGGTCGGCGACGCGGTGCTTGCGGCCGGCGGTCACCAGATAGGTCGGCCCGTCGGCGCCGCGGACGACGGCGAAGCGGTCGGCCGGCACCGGTAGGGCCTCGGCGCGCGGGTCGAGGTTGATGCCGAGCCGGTCGCCGGGGTCGTCGGCGACCGAGCCGGGCAGGCAGGCCAGCCACGGGCCGGCGGCCATGGAACCGGTGGCGACCGACTGCGGCGCGCCGTCGATGCCGATCGACGGTCCACGCGGAACGTCCTTGATCGACTCCTTGGAGATCAGCTTCACGGTGGCGCCGCCGCCCTGGATCAGCATCGCCGAGGTGAGGTTCGGCGTCGGGCGCAGCACGCCGCCGAGGTAGACGTACCGGTTGCCGCTCTCCTTCTCCACCAGGATCACGCCGCTCTTGGTGTACGCCTTGCTGCCGCCCGGGACGATCCAGCCGTAGACGGCGAAGCCGGCCACGACCAGGACGCTGATGAGCACGCCGAAGGCCAGGCCGGTGACGGCGCGCTGCCCGGGTATCTCCGCTGTCGACGGGTCACCCTGCACCAGGGCGGAACTCAGCCGGCCCATCATGAACTGGTGGGCGTGCACGTGGTCGCGCTGGGTCTGCACGGCCGGCTACCCGAAGAGTCCGCGGGCCCAGGCGTAGAGCCCCAGCACCTGGGCGAGCACCGGCAGCACGGCCAGGCCGGTCGCGACGTCCAGCCCGCCGGCCGTGTACTCCCAGAACGGCAGCATGCGCCGCGGCCACGGCCGGAGGGCGGCCATGACGAGCGGCACCAGGAGGGCGACGAGCCCGCCGAGCAGGACGTACCGGCCGGTCGGGGCGAGCTTGTCGGAGAACATCAGGGCCACCATGAGGTAGCCGACGGTACCGGCCGCCACCAGGGCGACCCGCTGCCAGAACCCGAAGAAGGTACGCGAGCGCAACAGGATTGCACTCGATGTCACGAGCACGAGTGTCCATCCGGACCAGCCCGGCACCCGCATGGTGTGGTGCATCAGCACCGGCAGGACCAGGGCGGACGCGGTCATGCAGGCGGTCAGGTAGGTGTCCGCCTCGTCGGCGCGCGACTTGACCAGGTCGGAGTCCTCCGGCTCGATGTCGTACGACATGTCGGCGCCGGTCTTCGGCAACTGCGGTCCGCGCAGCCGGGCCAGCTTCACCGCCGCCCTGGGCGCGATCACGATCAGCACCAGGATCACCGACACGGCCACGGCGGAGACCTTCGGCGCGCTGAGCGCGAAGCCGTCGCCGGCCAGCAGCACGAGCACCACCATCGCGGCGGTCAGCGCGACGATCAGCAGCGGGGCGAAGGGCATGACCGGCGTGACCGTACGCTGCGCGACAACCAGGAGCGCGGTGACCGTGACGATCGCGACGGCCGCGGCCAGCGCGGCGTCGGCGTTCCAGGCGACGCCGTCGGCGTCGCCGTCGACGGCGCTGGACGCGGCGACCGCCGCGAAGAACGCCGCGCCGCCGCCGAACAGCAGCGGGAACGCGCCGTCGCTCTGCTGGCGGGCGCTGACCAACGCGGCGGTGAACAGACCGGCCGCGAGCACCGCGCCGCCGATGACCTGGGGCAGCACCGGCCCCCGGTCCACGAGTACGGCGGCGATCAGGCCCATCGCCACCAGGGAGAGGACGAGGAACAGCACCCGGCGGTACTCCGGCTGCCACCGGTCGGCGCGCCGGTTGACCACCGTGGCGACGCCCTCGGCCAGGTCGTCGAAGTCGAGTTCGGGCAGCGGGTCCTGCGCCGGGCGCAGGTGCAGTTCCTCGCCCTCCAGCCAGTCCAGGCTCTCCGGCGTGCCGGACAGCTCGAACGGCGCCTGGCCGAGGCGTTGCAGCACCCACGACTCGTCGGGCACCTCGCCGTCGGGCACCCGGGCCAGGTCGGTGGTGTGCCGCACCAGCAGCGGCATCAGGTTCGCCACCGGCATCCGCGCCGGTACGGCCAGGTCGGCCCGGCGGGCCGGCCCGATCACCGTGATCCGGCACAGTTGGTCGTTCAGCGCTGCGGTCACCAGCGAGCCTCTCTCATCGGGCCGTGTCCGACACGAAACCGGTCTGCATCAGGCGTACGCCGCGCCGGGTGACGAGCTGGGCGCGCCCGGGCGGCAGTTGGCGGGGCTTCGCCTCGCCGAGGAACTTGCCCTCCTCCTTGGGGTAGGAGAAGAGCGTCGCGGGCGTGCCCAGCTCCCACATCCGCCGGATCACCGGGTCCATCATGGCCCGCATCGCGCCGGAGGTGCTCCGCGCGACGATCACGTGCAGGCCGATGTAGGCGCCCTGGGCCAGCAACGGCAGGAGCGGGTCGAGCGTCGAGCCCATCCCGGTGCTCCTGGTCATCAGGTCGTAGTCGTCGACGATGACGAACAGCTCCGGCCCTTCCCACCAGTCGCGCTTGCGCATCCGCTCGGACGAGACGTCCGCCCCGGGCATCCGCCGGTTCATCGAGACCGACGCCTGGCCGGCCAGCTCGTGGATCTTGTCGCCGGTGAACGCGAAGCCCACCTGGTACGCGGCGCCGATCGCGGTGTCCAGGTCGCGGCGCGAGTCGCCGAGCACGACCTTCGCCCGCTCCGGTGGGTAGTTCTGCTGGATGGACCGCAGGACGAGCCGGAGCAGGTTTGTCTTGCCGGTCTCGCTGTCGCCGAAGACCAGCATGTGCGGGGTGGCCATGAAGTCGTGCCAGACCGGGGCGAGACGCTGCTCGTCCTGGCCGATGACGAACTTGAAGTCGGACTCGGGCGGCGGCAGCGTCTCGACCATCAGGTGCGCCGGGAGCATCCGTACCGGCGGGGCGGCCGGTCCGGGCCAGAACGTGCCGATCTCCTCGACCACCGACTTGGTCGCCTCGGCCAGGTCGCCCACCTCGGAGCTGCCGTCCATCCGGGGCAGCGCGGCCAGGAAGTGCAGCGCGCCCTCGGTGAGGCCGCGGCCGACCTGGTTGGGCACGGTGGCCGCCTTGCGGGAGCCGTGCTCGGACTCCATCGCGTCGCCGAGCCGCAGCTCCAGCTTCGTGCCGAGCAGGTCCCGCATCCAGGTACGCAGCTCCGACCAGCGGGTCGCGGTGACGATGACGTGCACGCCGAAGGACAGGCCACGCGAGGCGAGTTCCTGGAACTTCTGCTCCAGCTCCTGGAAGTCCTGCTTCATCGTGTACCAGCCGTCGATGACCAGGAAGACGTGCCCGAAGCCGTCCTCGATCACCCCCTCGGCGACCTTGGCCAGGTAGCTGGACATGGAGTCGAGGCCGTGCCGCGCGAACTCCGCCTCGCGCTTCTCCATGACCTGGAGGACCTCCTCGACCGTCCGGACGACGCGGTCGCGTTCCATCCGGGTCGCGATCGAGCCGACGTGCGGCAGGCCGGCGATCGAGGCGAGACCGCCACCGCCGAAGTCGAGGCCGTAGAACTGGACCTCCCGCGGCGTGTTCGCCAGCGACAGCGCCAGGATCAGGCTGCGCAGCAGCGTCGACTTGCCGCTCTGCGGGGCGCCGGCGATGCCGACGTGGCCGTCCGCGCCGTTCAGGTCGACCACCAGCAGCTCGCGCAGCTGCTCCGCGGGCCGGTCCACCACGCCCACCGGGACCCGCAGGCCGCCCTGGACGGCCGGGTCGCCGATGGTCATGCCGCGTACCGGGTCGGGCAGCACGCTCGGCATGAGCGAGTCCAGGCTCGGCGCGCTGGACAGCGGCGGCAGCCAGACCTGGCGGGCCGGCGGGCCCGAGCCGGCGAGCCGGTCCAGCAGCACCTCGACCAGGCTCGGCCCGTTCGCGTCGGCGGCGGGCTCCTCCATCTGCTCGGCCGGGCGCTCCGGACCGGGGTCGTGGCGCACCGCGACCTGCCGGGTGGTGAACGGCACCACGTCCGCGGTCGGCTCGTCCCCGGCGTCCGCGACGCCGCCGCGGCGTCCGGTTCCGGTGTACGTCCCGGAGACGTACGCCGCCTTGAAGCGCACCAGGTTCGTGGTGTCCACCTTGAGGTAGCCGTTGCCGGGCTCGGGCGGCAGCTCGTACGCCGCGCCCACACCGATCACCGACCGCGACTCCATCGAGGAGAACGTGCGCAGCGCCAGCCGGTACGACAGGTGCCCCTCGACCCGGTTGATCCGGCCCTCGTCCAGGCGCTGGGAGGCGAGCAGCAGGTGCACGCCGAGCGACCGGCCGAGCCGGCCGATGGACACGAACAGGTCCATGAACTCGCTCTTGCTGGACAGCAGTTCGCTGAACTCGTCCACGATGATCAGCAGCACCGGGAAGGGCACGAGCTGGGCGCCGTTGCCGCGCGCCTTCTCGTAGTCGAACAACGAGGCGTAGCCGCTGGCGCGCAGCATCTCCTGCCGCCGGGTCATCTCGCCGTTGAGCGCGTCCTGCATCCGGTCGACCAGCGGCAGCTCGTCGGCCAGGTTGGTGATCACCGCCGAGGTGTGCGGCAGCTTGTCCATGCCGAGGAAGGTGGCGCCGCCCTTGAAGTCGACGAGCACCAGGTTGAGGATCTCCGAGCTGTGCGTCGCGGCCAGGCCGCAGACGAGGGTACGCAGCAGCTCCGACTTGCCCGATCCGGTGGCGCCGATGAGCAGGCCGTGCGGTCCCATGCCGCCCTGCGCGGACTCCTTCAGGTCCAGCTCGATGACCTCGCCCTCCTCGGTGACGCCGATCGGCACCATGAGGCGGTTGCGCTGCGGGGTCCGCGTGCGCCACAGCGTCTGCACGTCGAAGGTCATGGCGTCGCGGATGCCGAGCAGCGTGGTCAGCTCGAAGCTGGTGTCCAGCGGCTCGTCGGAGACCTCCAGCGTGCCGCTGGTCCGCTTCGGCGCGATGATCCGGGCCAGCGCCTCGCACTGGGTCTGGTCCAGCCCGTCACGCGTGGCCGAGCCGGTCGTCGCGCCGGCCGGGAACTCCACCACGTCGTCGGTGACGGTGAGCCGCAGCACCTTGGGGCCGCCGGGCATCGCGCCGGTCAGGTCGAGCAGCACCACGTTGCGGATGCCCGCGCCGAGCAGGCGGGAGCTGTCCGGCAGGTCCACCAGATGCGCGACGATCACCAGGAACGGCTCGCTCGTGGTCGGCTTGACGGCCCGGTCGTGGTCGCCCCGGTCGGTGATCTCGGGGCCGAGCATGTCCATCAGCGCGTCGTGACTGCCGGCGAACATCCGGACCGGGCCGGCCGCGTCGTACGCGGTGGGGTGGGCGTTGTGCGGCAGCCACTTGACCCACTCCCACGGCCCCCGGTGCACCTCGGCGGCGAGCACCGCGATCCGCAGCTCGTCCGGGGCGTGGAAGGTGGCGAGCTGCGCCACCATGGCGCGGGCCAGGTCGATCGCCGGGTCGATCGCGCCCTCGAACTCGACGCTCGTGAAGCTCGGCAGGCCGACGGAGGTGGGGATGCCCGACACCGTCCGGTACGCCTCGGAGAACCGCCGCAGCGAGATCGACGACAGCGGTTCGAGATCCTCGATCGGTTTGGTGGACGGCGGATTGAACTTCAGCATCGCGGTCTGCCGGCCGAGACCGATCCGGACCCGGCCGAAGTCGTCGTGGCTGGGCCGGCGCTCCCACAGCCGGCTGCCCATCGCGATCGACCACAGCCAGCCCGGCTGCGGGTTGTTCCACAGCACGTGGCGGCGCTGCTGGTCGGCCGCCTCTCGCGCCTGCTTGCGCAGCTGCCCGATGTAGCGGAGGAAGTCGCGCCGCTCGCCGCGCATCTTGCGCTTGCGCTCGGCGGCCGCGCGGCCGATCTGCATGACGCCCATGAGCAGCATGCCGCCGGCCATCGCGCCGCCCATCACGTACATGATCGGGGTGCGGTTGTAGAGGCCGAACATGGCGAGCATCGCGCCCATGCCGAGGCCCATCGGCACGACCATCGCGAACGAGCGGAAGTCGAGCGGGGCCTCCTCCGCCATCAGCGGCGGCTCCTGAAGCTCGATCGAGCCCTCCGGCGCCTCCGGGCCCGGCGCGCGGGGCGGGCGCTTGACGGTGACCGTACTCATCCGATCGTCCCCGCGTCGGCGCCGTCGCCGCCCCAGACGGTGCGCTCCTGGCGCAGCAGCTTCACCGCGTAGCGGTCGTTGCGGTAACGCTCAGCCACCTTGACGTCGTCGTCCTCCTCGGCCTGGCGCTTCTTCTCCTTCTTCGCCCGCTCCTCCTCGTCCCGGCGGCGTCGCTCCTGCTCGGCCCAGAACGCCGCGGCGCGGGCGGCCGCCGCCTTCTCCTCCTCGGCGAGCGACGTCGTGAACTCAGCGTCGCTGATGCCGGGCTCACCGCACGCGCGCATCTTCTCCAGGTCGGCGCCGAAGAAGTCGAACGTGCCGTCCGCCGGCCGGGGCGCCTTCGCGGGCGCCACCCGCCGCCACACGGCGCGCGGGGGCTGCGGTGTCTCCGACATGGTCACCCTTCCCTGCCCTCGTCCGCTGACGGACCGGTCAGCCAGTCGGCGTCGCTGAGGTCGTCCCAGCCCGTCGTGTCGTCGGGGTCGTCGTCCGGGCGGACCAGTGGCACGTGGTCGTCGGCCGCCGGCCGGGCGCGGTCACCGCCCCAGACGGCGTCGTCCTCGCGCAGCCCGGCGGCGGGCTCCCGGTCGGCGCCGGGCTCGCGGTCGTCGTCGCGATCGGAGCGACGCCGGACCGTACCGGCCCGGGCGGGGTCGTCGGGGTCCGTACCGGACGCCGCGCGGCCGGACGCCTGCGGGCCGGGACCGGCGAGTCCGGCCACGGCGGCGGCGCCGGCCAGACCGAGCGCGCCGGGGACCGCGACCGCCACCTCGCCCTCGGCCACGACGGCGGCCACGCCGGCCTTCCGGTGCGTCCCCTCCGGAGCGCCGCCTCCCGGCGGGGCCGTCTGGTGCGACTGCGCGGTTGGGTTCCCCTGCGCGGGCGGGTTCGGCTGCGCCGGCGGATTCGACTGCGCGGGCTGGTTC
>NZ_WBKS01000171.1:0-9550 GCF_008868145.1 Micromonospora sp. AMSO1212t | reverse complement strand
CCACGGGCGGGAGGGCGGCGGCACCGGGCGGGAGGGCGGCGACCATGGGCGGGAGGGCGACCACGGGTGCCCCGGCAGCGAGGGGAGGCGGGGCCCCGCAGGCGGGGGCGGCGCCGCCGCGTACCGCGAGGGTCACCGCGACCGCGGCGGCGGCGGCGACCAGACCGGCGGCGGCCAGTCGGCGACGGCGTGCGGCGGCGCGGCGACGACCGTCCGGCGTGGCGGGTCCGGACGCGTCGCCGGCGGTCGGCGGGTGGGGTGCGGTGCCGTCGGTCACGCCGGTCGATGCTGCCGGACCGGTCTGCCGCCCGACAAGCGAGCTAAGCGAAAGCTAAACCGGGCGCAGCGCGCGGGGCGGTGGAGACGACACCGGCCAGCCCACCGGCGAGGTCGGGCGCTGCCGCAGCGAGTCCCCCAGGCGGAAGCGCCGGACACACCGGATCCGGCGGGTGCCCGGCGGCGAGGCCCGGAGCCGCCACCTCGGTCCGGCGGTCGAGCGCCGACGGGGGCGTCACCGTCCGGGCGCGGGTCCACACGGTGCGACGCGAATCAGTAGCATCGCGGCATGTCAGATCGCCACCAGCTCACCGATTCCGACCCACGCGAGCAGGGCTCCGATATGGAGCCGGGCGGGCCCGTGGAGGAGAAGCGGCCCCGGCGCCGCCGGGGCCGGCGGATCGCCCTGATCGTGCTGCTGGTGGTCGTGCTGCTCGCCGGCGGGGGCGCCTTGGCCGGTGGCCTCTACTACCGCTCGGTCGACAAGTCCATCGAGCGGGTCGACGCCTTCGAGGGGGTGCCGGAGGAGTCGCGCCCACAGGTCGAGGCCAAGGGCGCCATGAACATCATGATCCTGGGCAGCGACTCCCGTGACCCGGAGAGCACCGGCGGCTCGCGCAGCGACACGATCATCCTGGCCCACCTGCCGAAGGACCGGTCGAGCGCCCAGCTCATCTCGATCCCCCGGGACACCTGGACGGCCATCCCGAAGTCGAAGGAGGGCCGCGGCGGTCGCGACGCGAAGATCAATGCCGCGTACGCGTGGGGCGGCGTGCCGCTGATGGTGCAGACGGTGGAGAAGTTCAGCGGCGTACGGGTGGACAACGTGGCGATGGTCGACTTCGCCGGCTTCAAGGAGATCATCGACGCGCTCGGCGGTGTCGAGATCGACGTGGAGAAGGGCTTCACCACGAAGTACTCGCTGATCGGCACGCGAACCTTCGAGAAGGGCCGGCAGACCATGGACGGGGCCGCCGCGCTCGACTACGCGCGGGAGCGGCACGCCTTCCCCGACGGGGACTTCGCGCGGATCCGGCACCAGCAGCAGGTGATCAAGGCCATTCTGGACAGGGCCGCCTCGGGCGGTGTGCTGACCAATCCGGCCAAGCTGAACTCGTTCGTCCGCGCCACGTCGGACTCGGTGGCGGTCGACAAGTCACTGTCGCTGGTGGATCTGGCGATGGAGATGCGTGGCCTGCGCGGCGGCAACCTGACGTTCTTCACCTGCCCGGTGAAGGGCACCGGCCGGGTCGGCAGTGAGAGCGTCGTGTTCCCCGATCCGGCGCGTTCCAAGACGCTGTTCGACGCGGTGCGCCGCGACTCGGTGCCCGAGATCCTCGCCATAAGCGGAAAGTAGGACGTCGATCTGTCATGCCGGTGCTGGCGGCGGGGAGGGGCCGCTCGTATCCTGCGATCGCCGTCGGTCTCCGCATCCGGGCCGGGGGCGTCACGGGGAAGGATCGACCATGCCACGCCTGCCGGCGTTCGAGCATCCGCCCGCGCCACCGTCCGATGTGGCCATGAACACGCCGATGGACAGTGGCCTGGACACGACGACGGTGCTGCCGTACGCGGGTTCGCGGGCGTCGACGCGTACCCGACGGTTGCGGGCCTGGATGGTCACCGCGCCCATCGACGTCGCGGCGCTGCTCACGCCGCTGCTGCTGACCCAGGACTACTGGCGCGGCACGCTGTTCAACGCGGCCCTCACCGTGGGCCTGTTCGCCACGGGCGGGCTGTACCGGCCGCGCCGGCACATCAGCATCCTGGACGAGCTGCCGAGCCTCGGCGGCCGTCTGCTGGCCTCCGGCGCGGTGGGGGCGATCATCGCGGCGCTGCGGCACGACTCGGTGCCGCACGTCAGCGGGTTCATGCGCGGCGTCGCGCTCTCCGCCGGCCTGGTGATCGTCGGGCGGGCGCTGAACAGCCGGCTCATCCTCCTGGCCCGCAAGCGACGGTGGGTGGAGCACAACGCGATCGTCATCGGCGGCGGGCCGATCGGCGGCGAGCTGGCCCGGCTGCTGCGTCGCTATCCCCAGTACGGGCTGCGGTTCGTCGGCGCTGTCGACGCCCCGTCACGGCCGCGGATCGGCGCGTTGCCGCTCATCGGCACGATCGACGACCTGGAGAAGCTGGCCGACATGCTGGAGTGCGAGGTCCTGATCATCGCGGACCCGGACTGCTCCGAGGCCGACCTGATGGAGGCGCTGCTGCGTCCGGCCAGTTCCCGTTGTGACCTGTGGGCGGTGCCGCGCCTGTGGGGGTCGCGGTCGCAGGGCGGCTACCCCGACCACATCGGCGCCATCCCGCTCATCAAGATCGGCGACACCACGCTCACCGGTCCCCGGTGGCGGCTCAAGCGCGCCTCCGACGTGGTGTTCGCGGTGACCGCCCTGGTGCTGCTGAGCCCGCTGCTGCTGCTCTGCGCCGTCGCCACGTTCCTCGACGGCGGCCGGGGCGTGTTCTTCCGCCAGGAGCGCATCGGCCGGTACGGCAAGCCGTTCCACGTGATCAAGTTCCGGTCGATGCGCCCGGCCGACGAGCACGAGTCGCAGACCACCTGGTCCATCGCGCACGACGAGCGGGTCGGGCCGATCGGGCGGTTCATGCGGCGTACCTCGCTGGACGAGCTGCCGCAGCTGTGGAACATCCTGCGCGGTGAGATGAGCGTGGTGGGGCCCCGGCCGGAGCGGCCGTACTTCGTGGAGAAGTTCTCCATGGAATACCCGAGGTACGCGATGCGTCACCGCGTACCGGTCGGGCTCACCGGTCTGGCGCAGGTCAGCGGCCTGCGCGGGGACACGCCGATCTCGGACCGGGCCCGGTTCGACAACTACTACGTCGAGAACTGGTCGCTCTGGCTCGACATCAAGATCGTGCTGCGTACCGTCACCGAGGTCTTCCGGGGCGGGGGGCGCTGAGCGCCTCGGTCAGGTCCGCGTACCAGTCCCCCGGCGGCGGCAGCTTCGCCGCCTCCCACCGGCCGTGCGCCAGCACGCTGTAGCGGGGACGCGGCGCCGGGCGCGGGAAGCGGTCGCTCGTGGTCGGCCGGACCCGGTCCGGGCCGAGACCGCGCAGGGCGAAGACGGCGCGGGCCAGGCCGCACCAGGTCGTCTCCCCGGCGGCGGTGCCGTGGTACGTCCCGGGCTCCGCGTCGCCGGCGAGCGCCGCGTCGGCGAGCGCCACGAGACGCTCCGCGAACCGGTACGACCAGGTGGGCTGCCCGTACTGGTCGTCCACCACGTCGAGCCGGTCGCGTTCGGCTGCGAGCCGCAGCATCGTGGTGACGAAGTTGCGCCCATGGGTGGCGTAGAGCCAGGCGGTGCGCACGACGTACCCGGTCTCGGGCAGCAGCCGGGCCACTGCCAGTTCCCCGGCGAGCTTGCTGCGCCCGTACGCGTTGACCGGTCCGGTCGGCGCGTCCTCCGGGTACGGCTCGGTGGCGTCGCCTGCGAACACGTAGTCGGTGGAGACGTGCACCAGGCGCGCGCCGGACACGGCACAGGCGTGGGCCAGGGCGGCGACCGCGTCGCCGTTGACGGCTGTGGCGTCCCGCTCGCGCGTCTCGGCGCCGTCCACGTCGGTCCAGGCGGCGGCGTTGAGCACCACGTCGTGCCCGCCCACCGCGTCCCGGACCGCTTGGGCGTCGGTGACGTCGAGATCGGCGCGGGTGGCGGCGGTGACCGACAGGTCCGGCCGGGTCCGCAGCACGGCGAGCAGGTCCCGCCCGAGCATCCCGCCCGCGCCGGTGACGAGCACCCGGGTCATCAGTGGCCGGCCGTCTTCAGCGGCTCCCACCAGGCCCGGTTGTCCCGGTACCAGCGGACCGTCTCGGCCAGGCCCCGGTCGAGGTCGATGCTCGGGGCGTACCCCAGCTCACTGCTGATCTTGCTGATGTCCAGCGAGTAGCGGCGGTCGTGGCCCTTGCGGTCGGTGACCGGCACGACCCGGTCCCAGCCGGCCCCGCACGCCGCCAGGAGCCGCTCGGTGAGCTGCCGGTTGGTCAGCTCGGTGCCGCCGCCGATGTGGTAGACCTCGCCGGCCCGCCCCTTCTCCTGCACCATCGCCACGCCCCGGCAGTGGTCGTGCACGTGCAGCCAGTCCCGGACGTTGCCGCCGTCGCCGTACAACGGGACGGTGCCGCCGTCGAGCAGGTTGGTCACGAACAGCGGGACGACCTTCTCCGGGAACTGGTACGGCCCGTAGTTGTTGGAGCAGCGGGTCACCACGACGTCCAGGCCGTGGGTGCGGTGGTAGGACAGCGCCAGCAGGTCCGACCCGGCCTTCGAGGCGGAGTACGGCGAGTTCGGCGCCAGCGGCCAGCTCTCCGTCCACGAGCCGGAGTCGATGGAGCCGTACACCTCGTCGGTGGAGACGTGCACGAACCGCCGGACGCCGTGCCGCAGCGCGGCGTCGAGCAGCGTCTGCGTGCCGAGCACGTTCGTGGTGACGAACGGGGCGGCGCCGGTGATCGATCGGTCCACGTGCGACTCGGCGGCGAAGTGGACGATCACGTCGTGCCCGGGCACCACCTCGTCGACCAGCGCCGGGTCGCAGATGTCGCCGCGGACGAAGCGCAGCCGGGGGTCGTCGCGTACCGGGGCCAGGTTCGCCAGGTTGCCGGAGTAGGTCAGCTTGTCCAGCACGGTGAGCGCGTCGGGGCCCTCGACCGGCACCCCGGCCGCGTCGCCGCCGGGGACGCCCAGCAGCATCCGCACGTACTCCGACCCGATGAAGCCGGCGCCGCCGGTGACGAGGATCCTCACGGGTCGTGGAGTCTACGCCGTGCCGGCAGCCCGGACGGGACGTCGACGGGCCGCGGGGGCGGCGGCGTCGCGGGTAGTCTCCGCGGGTGCGTGGAATCCTTCTCGCCGGCGGCACCGGTTCCCGGCTCTGGCCGATCACCCGGGCCGTCTCCAAGCAACTGATGCCGGTGTTCGACAAGCCGATGGTCTACTACCCGCTCTCCACTCTGGTGATGGCCGGGGTACGGGAGATCCTGGTGGTGACCACGCCGGAGGACCGCGCCCAGTTCGAGCGGCTGCTGGGCGACGGCAGCCAGTGGGGGCTGCGCCTGGCGTACACCGAGCAGCCCCGCCCGGAGGGCATCGCGCAGGCGTTCCTGCTCGGCGCGGACTTCATCGGCGAGGAGTCGGTGGCGCTGATCCTGGGCGACAACATCTTCCACGGCGTCGGGCTCGGCCGGCAGCTCGCCCAGCACGGCGAACCGGCCGGTGGCCGGGTCTTCGCGTACCCGGTCGCCAACCCGCAGGACTACGGCGTGGTCGAGTTCGACGACGCCGGCCGGGTGCTGTCGATCGAGGAGAAGCCGGCCCGTCCCCGGTCCCGGTACGCGGTGCCGGGCCTCTACTTCTACGACAACCGGGTGGTCGACATCGCCCGGAAGCTGACCCCGAGCGCCCGGGGCGAGCTGGAGATCACCGCGATCAACGAGACGTACCGGGTGTGGGGCGAACTCACCGTGACTGTGCTCGACCGGGGCACCGCGTGGCTGGACACCGGCACGTTCACGTCGATGATGCAGGCCGCGGAGTTCGTCCGGGTGATCGAGGAACGCCAGGGCATGAAGATCGGCTGCGTCGAGGAGGTCGCCTGGCGGTCCGGACTGATCGACGACGAGCGGTTGCGGATGCTGGCCCACCCGCTGACCCGCAGCGGTTACGGTGATTACCTGCTGAGTCTGCTGGCCGGACAGTCCGGTTCGGGGAGTGCGTCGTGAAGATCCGTCCGCTGAGCATCGAGGGCGCCTGGGAGGTGACCCCGCGCCAGCACGGCGACACCCGGGGCCTGTTCCTGGAGTGGTACCGCTTCGACCGGCTCGCCGAGGCGGTCGGCCATCCGCTGCGGCTGGCGCAGGCCAACCTCTCCGTGTCCGCGCGGGACGTGGTGCGCGGCATCCACTTCGCCGACGTACCGCCCGGCCAGGCCAAGTACGTCACCTGCGTACGCGGCGCGGTGCTGGACGTGGTGGTGGACGTGCGGGTCGGCTCGCCGACGTTCGGCCGGTGGGAGGCGGTACGCCTCGACGACACCGACCGGCGGGCCGTCTACCTGGCCGAGGGACTGGGGCACGGGTTCTGCGCGCTCACCGACGACGCGACGCTCAGCTACCTCTGCTCCGCGACGTACAACCCGGCTGCCGAGTACACCCTGTACCCGCTGGATCCGGATCTCGGGATCGACTGGCCGGCGCCGACGCCGCTGCTGTCCAGGCGGGACGCGGCTGCGCCGCGCCTGGCCGAGGCACGCGCGGCAGGGCTGCTGCCCGACTACGACGCCTGCCGCTCCTTCACCGCGGCGCTGGACACCCGGCCGTCGCTCTGACCCGGCACCCCGGCCGAGTCCTCGGCCGCGTCCGGTCCGGAGGTGGCCGCGTCCGGGACGGACGTTCTCGGAGCCTCTGAATCCGCCGGCTCCACGACGGCCTCGGCGGGACGGCGGCGCACTGTCGTCGCCCAGAGCGTCCGCACGTCCGCGCTCACCGGCGTACCCGCCCGGCGGTAGCCGAGCACCAGGGCGATCCCTACCCCGACGGCGAGGCCGCCGAGCGCGCCGCCGGCCGCGTACCACTGCCACCGCACCGGCTCGGGACGCGGCGGCGGCGCGGCGGCCCGGACCACCGCGACCTGGGCCTTGAGCCCGAGCCCGGCGGGCGGCAGGTCGCGTTCGGCGATCCGTTGCAGTTCGGCCGCGAGCGCGGCGGCGATCGCCGCGGCGGTGCCGGCGGACCGGTCGGTGACCGCCACGTCGACCGCCAGGGAGTCGACGGTGGACGAGGCGACGACGCGACCGGCCAGGTCGTCGGTGGTGTACGGCAGTCCGAGCGAGTCGATCACCGGGCGGGTCAGCCGGGGCGTGTTCATCATGGTGGCGTACGTCTTCACCCGCCGCTGCATCAGCCGGCCCGCCTCGTCGGCCGGTGGGCGGGGCTGCGGCGTGGCCGACTTCTCGGCGGTGAACGTGACGACCATCTGGGTCTCGGCCCGGTAGACCGGTGGCCGGCGTTCGGCGACGACCCCGGTG
Source organism: Micromonospora sp. AMSO1212t (assembly GCF_008868145.1). Lineage (NCBI taxonomy): Bacteria > Bacillati > Actinomycetota > Actinomycetes > Micromonosporales > Micromonosporaceae > Micromonospora > Micromonospora sp. AMSO1212t. The sequence continues at coordinate 2,230 of NZ_WBKS01000171.1, read as the reverse complement.
AGCGCGCCGCACAGCAGCGTCAGCGCCAGCACGATCGGCCATCGCCTGCCGATCGTGTCGCGGAAGTGGGCGAGGTCCACGACGCGTCACCCTACCGGCGGCGGGCCGCCGCGGGCGTACCCGCCCGCCGGGTCCATTGCGCAACGGCGCTCATGTCGGGTAGAACAAGCCCGCACACATCCGCGCATCTTGGGGGAAGACGAGTGGATTCCGCGTGGCCGGCTCGCGGTCGGCGCCGGCGCCTGGGCGCCGGGTGTTAGGCCAGGTCCGGCGGATCGTCTCCCCCGAGCGTCTCTATCTGGTCGCCCTGGGCCTGACCGGGCTCGCCGCGCTGGTGTCGGTGACGCTGCCGGCTGCCGAACGCGGCGAACTCGCGGCCAACATGGTGAGCGCCACAGTGGGCGCGGCACTCGGTGGCCTGTCCGTGGACACGTTCCTGCTGTCCCGCCCGGCCGGCTGGATCATGTCGCGTGGTCGCCTGTGGATCGCCGGCATCCTGACCGTCTCGCTCGGGCTCACCGCGCTGGCCGCGGCGCTGCTGACCACGCTGGCCGGGCTGGGTAGCCACCCGGTGGGCATCGGGGCGGGCTGCGCGCTCACCGTGTTCAACACGGCGGCCTCGCTCGGCCTTCGCCTCAAGCGGTTCTGGTTCGTCTACACCATGCGTGCGCTCGGCGGCGCGGTGCTGGTCGCCGGGTACGGGCTGCTCTGGCTGGGCCACCGGCTCGACGGTGGCCTGTGGAGCGTGCTCTGGCTGGGCGTCCAGGTCGCCACCGCCAGTGTGCTCGGGGTGGCGGTGCTGGGCTGGGCGCGGCGGTTCGGGCCGGTGCCGGCGGCGACGGCGGGGCGCACGGAGTACCGCGCCGACCTGCTCGCGGTGGGCCGGCTGCACGTGGGGGTGTGCGCGCAGATGCTGACGTACCGGCTGAGCCAGGTCCTGGTGGCCCGCTTCGCCGGCGCGGGCGCGCTCGGCGTGTTCGCGCTGGCGGTGGCGGCGCTGGAGTTCGCGCAGTCCGGCGCGGTGGTACGGGCGCAGCGGATCCTGGCCGAGCGTGACCCGGACGCGATCGGCGACCACGGCCGCGAGGTCGTCAGGTCGGCGCTGCCGATCGCCGCGCTCGCCGTGATCGGCCTGGCGGTGCTCGGCGTGCTGGCGCCCGACTACCGCGACGCCTGGCTCTTCGGGCTGCTCCTGCTGCCCGGGACGCTGGCGTTGTCGGCCGGCAAGACGTGGAGCGCGGCGTTGCTCAAGCGCGCGGGCGAGCAGGCCACCACCGCCGTGGCCCTCGTCACCATGTCGGTGTCGGTGGTGCTGTACGTTCTGCTCATCCCGTGGGCCGGCGCGCTCGGCGCCGCGGTCGCGTCGTCGGTCGCCTACGGCGTCTACGCGTTGCGCACCCGGCAGCGACTCCAGCGGTCCACGCACCTCCTCGTCAATCGGATGGCCTAGCGGTGGACGTCTCAATCGTCGTGTTGACCTGGGAAGACTTCGAGCGCACCGACGGCTGCGTCCGCTCGCTGCCGGACGGTGTGGAAGCCGTCGTGGTGGACAACGGCAGCGCCGCCGAGATCAGCGACCGGCTGCGGGCCATGTGCGCGGAGACCGGCGCCCGGTACGTGCGCTCGGAGACGAACCTCGGCTACGCCAAGGGCATGAACCTCGGTGTCCGGCACAGCACCCGGTCCCGGGTGGTGCTGTCCAACAACGACATCCTGGTGCGACCGGGCGCGATCGAGCGCCTGGCGGCCGAGCTGGACGACCCGGCGGTGGGCGCGGCGTTCCCGAAGGTGCTGGACGCGACCGGCCGGGACCAGACCGCCGCCGGCCGGTTCCTGACGGTGGGCACCGGATTCGCGCACGCCACCGGGCTCAGCCTGGTGTTCCCGAGGCTGCGGATCGTGGCCCCGCCGGAGCGCGGCGACTGGCTGTCCGGGCCGTTCGTGGCGATCCGGCGGGAGACGCTGGACCGGATCGGCGGGGTGGACGAGTCGTCGTTCTTCTACTCCGAGGACCTGCGGCTGTGCTGGGCGGTGCGCCGGCTGGGGCTGCGCCTGGCGTACCTGCCGGACGCCGTGGTCACGCACGAGGACGACGCGAGCGCGAAGCGCCGGTGGGCGGCCGAGGAGATCTCCCGCCGGCAGACCCGGGAGTTCATCCGGGCCAGCCGTGAGCTGGCCGGGTGGCGGGGCACTGTGGCCCTGTCTCTTCTACCCATCTGACTCTTTCCTA
>NZ_WBKS01000170.1:0-9813 GCF_008868145.1 Micromonospora sp. AMSO1212t | reverse complement strand
TGGCTGGACATGCTGTGCTGTCCTTCCTGACGCGCGCAGCCAGGACCGGGCGCGCGTCGCGCCGGATGCCGAGCAGGGGATGCTGCGCCGGCCTGCCGGGGAGGTCGGCGGGCCGCGACCTCCGGTCAGGACCGGGGGTCACCTCGCCGAGGCGGGCGGTGCGGGGCGGTCACCTCGGCGAAACAGCGTTGTGCTGGGCACGACATTAAAACCTTTCGATCAGTCTGTCCATAGCTTCTGATCGATCGGCTTTGACTTTCGGCGCTCAGCGACAAAAGTGGGTGTCACTCGTGGCGGTCGACCGCCCGCTCCGCGAGCGCCGCCAGCACCCGTCGCGCCGGCTCCGCAAGCGGCAGCGCATCCAACGCGACCAGTGCGGCGTCGGCCCGGGTGCGGATCATCCGCTCCACCGCCTCCCGGGCGCCGGACTTCTCGACGATGCCCCGCACCTCGGCCGCGCCCGCCTGGTCGAGGCCGGGATCGCCGACCAGCTCCCCCAGCCGGGCCGCGCCGGCCGGGGAGGCGGACGCCCGCGCCAGCGCCAGCAACACGGTCGGCTTGCCCTCCCGCAGGTCGTCCAGGTTGGACTTGCCGGTCACCGACGGGTCGCCGAAGACGCCGAGCAGGTCGTCGCGGAGCTGGAACGCGTCCCCGAGCGGGTCGCCGAACCCGGCCAGCGCCGCCACCTCCTCCGGAGCCGCACCGGCGAGCGCGGCGCCGATCTGCACCGGACGGGTCACCGTGTAGCGGGCCGTCTTCAGCCGTACCACGGTGAGCGCGTTCGCCACCGAGCCGTCCCCGGCCGCCCCGACCACGTCCAGGTACTCCCCCGCAATCACCTCCGAGCGCATCCGGGCCAGCAGCCCGTGCCCCCGGCGCAGCCACTCCGGCGGCAGTCCGCACCCGTGGAACATCTCGGCCGACCAGGCGGCGCACAGGTCGCCGCAGAGCAGTGCCGCCTGCCGCCCGTACGCCGCCGGGTCGCCCTGCCAGCCGCAGCGGGCGTGCAGGTCGGCGAAGAGCCGGTGCAGCGTCGGCGCGCCCCGGCGGCGGTCGCTGCGGTCCACGATGTCGTCGTGGATCAGCGCGAACGCGTGGAACAGCTCCAGCGACGCCGCGGCGACCACGATCGGCGAGGCGTCCGCGCCGCCGAACCCCCGCCAGCCCCAGTAGCAGAACAGCGGGCGCATCCGCTTGCCGCCGGCCAGCACGAACCAGCGCAGAGCGGTGTGGACGGCCCCCGTACCGTCGTCCGGCCGGCCCGGCTCTCTCGCGTCCAGGAACGCGGCGAGCGCGGCGTCGAAGCGGCCCCGCAGCAGGGCCGGGTCGGTCGGTGCGACGGTTACGGTCATGGTGCCTCCCAGGCCGGTCCGGCGAGTTCGAGCAGCAACGCCTGCACGTCAGCGGCCTCCACCCGGGGCCGGATCGCGGCCCGGTCGAGGCAGAGCAGCACCGGGCCGAACGCGGTCAGCTCGTCGCGGGCGAACGGCGGGCCGGCAGCCGTGCCGGGAGCCGTCTCCGCGTCGTCGCGCGGCCGCCGCGTCTGCGGCAGCACCCCAGAGGTGTACGTCTCGACGTCGAGCTGGTCGCAGCGGGCGACCGGACGGGCGGACAACGCGGCGAACGCCTCGCGCGGCACCGGGCCGGCCGGATCGGGTGCCTCGACGGCCGCGGGCACCGGGACCTCGACCGCGGGCAGGCCGGCGGCGCGCAGCCCGGTCAGGACCTCCGCCGGCTGCTCCCAGGCACACACCAGGTGCGCGAGATCCGGGAAGATCCCGAGCCGGCCGGTATCCATGTCTGAGAATACCTCGCGTGCTTGTCCCGTCGACTCCACCGGACAGCCCGGTTCGGGCTCGAAGCCGGCCCGGCGACGGCGGGCGCGGCGGCCACCGGTGTGGCCGGCCGGAGCCCGAGCAAGAAAGCCGGTCCGCCGGTGCGGCCGGGGAATCCCGGTCCGGCCGCACCGGAGGGCCGTGCTGGTCGTGCCGGCGGATACCGGCGGCACGCTCCCGGAGCCGGCCTCGTCCCCGCCGCGGGGCGCAACCGCGGCGGGCCCTCGCCGGCCGGCGCCGGTGAGTGTCGGCGGACCCCGCGGGGTCCGCCTCGGGTCAGGCGGAGGCTTCGGCCAGTGCGGGCTCCACCTCCGTCCAGGCGGCCCGCTCGGCCGAGCGGGTCACCGCGTCGAGCACGAGCTGGACCTGAAGCGCGTCGGCGAACGACGGGGCCGGGTCGGCGCCGGTGGCGACCGCCTCGACGAAGTCGCGCGCCTGGTGGGTGAAGGAGTGCTCGTAGCCGATGATGTGACCGGGCGGCCACCACGCACCCAGGTACGGGTGGTCCGGCTCGGTCACCAGGATCCGGCTGAAGCCCTGCTCGGCAGCGGGCCGGGTGGCGTCCAGGAACTCCAGCTCGTTGAGGCGTTCCAGGTCGAACACCACGCTGCCGCGCGAGCCGTTGATTTCGACCCGCAGGGCGTTCTTGCGGCCGGTGGCGAACCGGGTCGCCTCGTACGTGGCCAGCGCTCCCCCGTCGAGCCGGGCCACGAACACCGCCGCGTCGTCCACAGTCACCTGGCCCGTCGCGCTGCCGTTTCCGTCCGCCCGCGCGGCCAGGCCGCTCGACCCGGCGACGAGTGGCCGCTGCCGCACGAACGTCTCGGTGAGCGCGCTGACGCCGCTGACGAGCTGACCCGTGACGTACTGGGTCAGGTCGATGATGTGCGCGCCGATGTCACCGAGCGCGCCGGAACCCGCCCTGTCCTTCTGCAACCGCCACACCAGCGGGAACTGCGGGTCGACGATCCAGTCCTGGAGGTAGGTCGCCCGGACGTGCCGGATCTCGCCGATCCGCCCGTCGGCCACCAGTTGCCGCATCAGGGCGACAGCGGGCACCCGCCGGTAGTTGAAGCCGCACATCGCGCGTACCCCGGACTCCCGTGCCCGGGCCGCGGCCTCGGTCATCTCCCGGGCCTCGGCGACGCTGTTCGCCAGCGGCTTCTCGCACAGCACGTGCTTGCCCGCGGCGAGCGCGGCGAGTGCGATCTCGCCGTGGCTGTCCCCCGGTGTGCAGATGTCGACCACGTCGATCTCGTCGGACTCGACGAGCCGCCGCCAGTCGGTGGTGTAGCCGTCCCAGCCGAGCCGGTCGGCGGCCTCGGCCACCTTCGGTTCGTCCCGGCCGCAGACGAGCGCCATCCGTACCCGCGCCGGCAGGTCGAACACCCGGTTCACTGTGCGCCACGCCTGGGAGTGCGCGGCGCCCATGAACGCGTAGCCGACCATGCCGACCCGCAGGATGCTGTCGTGACTGGACAAGGTGGGTCTCCCCCCGTGTGTCAGAACCCGAGCTTCAGGTAGTCGCTCGCGTTCTCCTTGGTGATCGTCTCGGAGGCGAGCACGATCTCCTTCGGTACCTGGAGTTCGACCAGGTCGGACATGCCCTTGCCCTGGCCGATCAGGCGGGCCAGGGAGATGGCCGACGAGGCCATCGACGGGCTGTAGGTGACTGTGGCCTTGAGGACCGTGTTGTCGGCGGCGATGTCCTCCATGGCCTTCTTGGAGCCGGCGCCGCCGACCATGAGGAATTCCTTGCGGTTGGCCTGGTTGACCGCCGCGAGCACGCCGATGCCCTGGTCGTCGTCGTGGTTCCAGACCGCGTCGATCTTCGGCAACGCCTGGAACAGGCCGGTGGCGGCCTGCTGGCCGGAGTCCACAGTGAACTCCGCCGGACGCCGGTTGGCGACCTTGAACCCGTACGAGGCGAGCGTGTCGGCGAACCCCTTGGACCGTTCCTGGGTCAGCTCCAGCGACTCGATGCCGGGGATCTCGCCGATCACCGGGTTGCTCACGCCCTTGGCCTTGAGCTGCTCGGCGATGTAGGTGGCGGCGGCCACCCCCATGCCGTAGTTGTCGCCCTTGATCTGCAGCCGGTAGGCGCGCGCGTCCGGGAAGGCCCGGTCCAGGTTGACCACCGGGATGCCGGCCTTCATCGCCTCCAGGCCGAACGCGTTGAGTTCCTTGCCGTCGTGCGGCAGCAGCACGATCACGTCGGGCTTCTGCGAGATCAGCGTGGACAGCGCCGCCCGCTGGGCCGCCGCGTCCGCGCCGGCCTCGACCGACTTCAGCTCCACGTCCTGGTACGCCCCGGCCTGCGCCTTGGCGTTGTTGGTGATGGCGGCGATCCAGCCGTGGTCGGCGGCCGGGGCGGAGAAACCGATGCTCACCTTCTTGCCCGGCTCGGTGTTGGCGCCGGAACCGGCCGCCTTGGTCTGCGCCTCGGTCGGGCTCTGCTCGTTGCTGGTGCAGCCGGCGAGCAGTACCCCGGCGGAGACGGCGGCCCCGCCGAAGAGCAGCCGGCGGCGGGACAGGTCATGGCGCGGTGTTCTCATGACGCCTCCTGGGATGAGGTGGTGGGGTGGTTTCGGGTGTGGCGGGCCGGACCACAGTCGGTACGACGGTGGCCTGGGTGTGTGCGAATGGGGTCAGGTGGTGGTGGCCCGGTTGCGGGCGAGGAACTGGGTCAGGCTGCCGAACTGCACCTGCTGGACCAGGACGGCGGCGACGATGATGCCGCCCTTGACCATGTTCTGGGCCTCGGCGGAGAGGTTGTTGATGGCGAACAGGTTGGTGATGGTGGAGAAGATGATCACCCCGAGCAGGGAACCGATGATCGTGCCCCGCCCGCCGCTGAGCAGCGTGCCGCCGATGATCGCGGCGGCGATCGCGTCCAGCTCGTAGAGGTTGGCCATCGCCGCCTGCGCGGAGGTGGCCTGCGCGGTCAGCATTACCGCGGCGATGCCGCAGCACAGGCCGGAGAGCGCGTAGAGCAGCACCGTGTGCCGGCGTACGTTGATGCCGGCGAGCCGGGCCGCCTCCGGGTTGCCGCCGACCGCCACCGTACGGCGGCCGAACGTGGTCCGGTTCAACAGCACCCAGCCGGCCGCCACCACCGCCACCAGGATGTAGACCAGCAGCGGGATGCCGAGCACGTTCGTGCTGGCGATGCCGTTGATGAACGTGTTGCCCGACACCTGGGTCTGCTTGTCGGAGATCTCCGCCGCCAGCCCTCGGGCGGCCACGAGCATGGCGAGCGTGGCGATGAACGGCACCAGCCGGCCGTACGAGACGAGCAGCCCGTTCACCACGCCGACGGCGAGCCCGACGGTGAGCGCGGTGAAGATCATGCCGCCCGCGCCGTAGCTCTGCGTGGCGACAGTGGTGCACCAGACCCCGGCCAGCGCCACGATCGCGCCGACCGACAGGTCGATGCCACCGCCGATGATCACGAACGTCATGCCGACGGTGACCACGCCGACCACCGAGGCCAGCTTGAGGATGGTGAGCGTGTTGCCCCACACCCAGTTCGGGTCGCCGTAGAGGTCGGGGCGGGTCAGGATGCCGATGACCACGAGCACGACCAGCGTGGCGAGCAGGCCGAGGTTGCGCTTCGCGCCCTCCCCGCCGTCGCCGCGCCACCAGGAGAGCTTTGCCGGCGCGTCGACCTTGGCGGTCTCCGCCCGCTCCACCGGCGGCGACTGCGCGGGCAGCGAGGACTCTCTGACATCGCTCATGCCGGTGCCCCGCTTCGCGCGGCGCCGGCACGAGACTCTCCGGCGCTGTGTCGATGATTCGCTCGCTGTCGCTCGCTCATGCCGGTGCGCCTTCCATGAGAGACCCCGCCATGACGAGGTCGAGCACGGTGTTCTCGTCCAGTTCGCCGGCCGGGGCCTCACGGACCACCCGGCCCTCTCGCATCACCAGCACCCGGTCGGCCAGGCCCAGCACCTCGGGCACCTCACTGGAGACCAGCAGCACCCCGACGCCACGGGCGGCCAGATCGCGGATCACCTGGTAAAGCTCGGCGCGGGCGCCCACGTCCACGCCCCGGGTCGGCTCGTCGAGCAGCAGCAGCCGGGTGTCCCCGAGCAGCCACCGCCCGACCACGACCTTCTGCTGGTTGCCGCCGGACAGCGTGCGCACCGGCCGCCGTACGTCCCGGGGCCGCAGCTCCAGCGACGCGGCGATCCGGTCCGCCTCGGCGCGTTCCCGTCCGGCGTCGGTGAAGCCGAGGCGGGCGTACCGGCTGAACGTGGCGAGCGTGACGTTGCGGTAGATCGGCTCGCCGAGCAGCAGCGCCTGACTCTTGCGCTCCTCCGGCGCCATGCCCATCCCGGCGCGCACCGCCGCGCCCACACTGCCGGGACGCAGCGCGCGGCCGTCCACCCGGACCGTCCCGGCGTACGCCCGGCGCGCGCCGAAGATGGTCTCCAGCAGCTCCGACCGGCCCGAGCCGACCAGTCCGGCGATGCCGACGATCTCCCCGGCCCGGACCCGGAGCGAGACGTCGGCGAACTCGCCGTGCCGGGTCAGCCCGTCCACCCGCAGCAGTTCCGCGCCGCCCCCGTCGCCGGGCGGACGCTGCGGGAAGACGTACTCGATGGTCCGCCCGGTCATCCGGGCGACCAGGTCGCGGGTGGGCGTCTCGCGGGCCGGCAGGCTCGCCGCCGTGGTCCGGCCGTCCTTGAGTACGGTGACCCGGTCGCCGATCTCGCGGATCTCCTCCAGCCGGTGCGAGATGTAGATGACCGCGATGCCCTGCGCGGTGAGTTCCCGGATGATCCGGAAAAGGTTCGCCACCTCGTCGTGGGCCAGCACCGCGCTCGGCTCGTCCATGATGATCAGCCGGGCCTCGTGGGACAGCGCCCGGGCCATGCTGACGACCTGCTTGCCGGCGGCCGGGAGGTGCCGCACCAGCCGTCCCGTCGGGATCTCCGCGTGGCCGAGCCGGGCCAGGATCTGCCGCGTACGCCGGGCCATGTGCCCCCGCCGGACGAAGCCGAGCCGGCGCGGCTCGTGGCCGAGGAACGCGTTCTCCGCCACCGACAGGTCGTCGACCAGGTCGAGTTCCTGGTAGATGGTGGCGATGCCGGCGCGCATGGCGGCCTGCGGGTTGGCGAACGCCGCCGCCTCGCCGCGCCAGACCACCTCGCCGGAGTCCGGCCGGTGCGCCCCGGCCAGCACCTTGATCAGGGTGGACTTCCCGGCGCCGTTCTGCCCCAGCAGGCAGTGCACCTCACCGGCCCGCACCTCCAGTTGCACGCCGTCGAGCGCGCGTACCCCCGGGAACGTCTTGACCACGTCGGTGAGGCGCAGCACCACCTCGCCAGCGACGGCGTCGGCGGGCGCCTCGACCAGTGGTTCGCCGGTGTCGCTCATGCTGCTTCTCCGAACGCGAGGTCGCTGGCGAGCACGGCGGCGCCGGCGACGCCGGCGCGCGGGCCCAGCTCGGACAGGACGACAGGCAGGTTGCCGGTGGCCAGCGGCAGCGAGCGGCGGTAGACCACGCTGCGGATCTCGGCGAGCAGGATGTGGCCGAGCTGGGCCAGCCCGCCGCCGATGACGATCATCGACGGGTTGGTGAAGCTGACCAGCCCGGCCAGTACGCTGCCGACCCGCCGGCCGCCGTCGCGGATGAGCTGAATGCAGGTGACGTCCCCCTCGATCGCCCCCTGCGCCACGTCCAACGCGGTCACCGCGCCCCGGGCGGCGAGCCGCTCGGCCAGCGCCGGGGACACCTCGGTGCGGGCCGCGACTGTCGCCTCCCGGGCCAGCGCGGCGCCGCTGAACACGGCCTCCAGGCAGCCGAGGTTGCCGCAGCTGCACATCGGACCGTTCGGATCGACCTGGATGTGGCCGATGTCCCCGGCGCATCCGTCGGTGCCCCGGTAGACCTCGCCGTGCAGGTAGATGCCGCAGCCGATACCGGTGCCGATCTTGATGAACAGGAAGTCGTCGACGGAGTGGGCCACGCCGCCGTGCCGCTCCCCGATCGCCATGATGTTGACGTCGTTGTCCACCACGGCCGGGCAGCCGTGCTCGCGGGTGAGCAGTTCGCGGACCGGGAACCGGTCCCACCCCGGCATGATCGGCGGGGAGACCGGCACGCCGTCGCGGAAGCTGACCGGCCCCGGCACGCCGATGCCCACCGCGTCGAGCCGCTCGTACGCGCCGTCCACCTTGGCCTTGTGCAGCAGCTCGTTCACCCGCTGGAGCGTCACCTTCGGACCGGAGCGGATGTCGGCGGCCTCGGTGTAGGCGGCCACCGTCTCCAGCCGGCCGTTGACCACCTCCACGTCGATCGAGCTGGCGCCCAGATCGACGGCGGCGAACCGCAGGTGCGGGCTCAGCTCGACGAGGGTGGAACGCCGCCCGCCGCGGGAGGCGGCAAGCCCGGCCTCGGCGACGTATCCGAGGGAGACGAGGCGTTCCAGCTCGGCGAGCAGGCGCGGACGGGGCATCTGGAGCCGGTCGCCGAGTTCCGCGCGGGACACCGCGCCCTCGTCCCGGAGCAGCCGCAGGAGCCGTACGTGCAGGGGGTCGACCGTCCGCACCGGCAGTCACCTCCGCCATCGGAGTCCGTCACATCGACCACGGCGATGTGTTGTGTCCGACACAGTAGGAGCCTTCCGGGCCGCATGTCCATAGCTTCGGCACGTCCGTTGCAAACTTTTGTCCATACGAACAAAAGCGGGTTCCGGATCATGAAAACGCGCCGCCCCGCCCGGGGTTCTTCCGGGCGGGGCGGCGCGTTCTCGGGTCAGACGCCTTCTCGGGGTCAGACGCGTTCTCTGGTCACCGGGAGGGCGTGCGGCCCTTCTTGCGCAGCTTCCGGTCGTCGCGCAGCTCGACGTAGGGCTCCTCGTCGGCCGGGTGCCCGGCGGCGATGGCCCGGCTGCGCTCCAGTTCGGCGTCGAACTCCGCGCCCAGCAGGATGGCGACGTTGCTCAGCCACAGCCACACCAGGAAGATGATCACGCCGGCCACCGCGCCGTACGTCTTGTTGTACGAGCCGAAGTTGCTGACGTAGAGCGCGAACAGGCCGGACACCACCAGCCAGAGCACCACCGCGAGCACGCCACCGGGGCTGACCCAGCGGAAGCCGCCGTGCCGGGCGTTCGGCGAGGCCCAGTAGAGGATCGCGAACATCAGGCTCACCAGCACCAGCAGCACCGGCCACTTGGCGATGTTCCACACCGTCACGGCGGTCTCGCCGAGCCCGATCGCGTTCCCCGCCTGCTCGGCCAGCCCACCGGTGAACACCACGATCACGGCGCTGATCAGCAGCATCACGCCGATCACCGCGGTCACGCCGAGGCGTACCGGCAGCGTCTTCCAGATCGGCCGCCCCTCCGGCACGTCGTAGATGCTGTTGGAGGCGCGCATGAACGCGGCGATGTAGCCGGAGGCCGACCAGAACGCCGCCACCAGACCGATGATCGCCGCGATGCTGGCCAGCCCGCCGGACTGGCCGGCCTGGTCGATCGCGCTCTCGATGATCTTGCGAATGTTCTCTTCCGGCACCGCCTGCCCGACGGTGTCCCGCACTCCTTCGGTGGCCCGGTCGCCGAGCAGGCCGAGCAGCGAGATCAGCACCAGTACGCCCGGGAAGATGGAGAGCACGCCGTAGTAGGTGAGCGCGGCGGCCCAGTCGGTCAGGCTGTCGTCCTGGAACTCCCGGACGGTCCGCTTGAGGGTCGCCATCCAGCCCGTGGCCGAAAGGTCGGCCGGGCTGTCCGGCCCGTCGTCCGGCCCCACCGGGCCGGCGCGCTTCCGCCCGCCGGGCCGGTCCTGCCCAGCGGTGACGTCGTCGCGCGCAGCGGGGGCGTCGTCGCGGGTGTCGTCGTGGACGTCGTGGGCGTCGTCGCGGGCGGCCATGGCACCTCCTCGTCGTCATGTCGTCCCGCACGACATGCCCTGACGAGGGCAGCGATAACCACCGCATCCGCGAACCGACCACTCGGCGGCCGGTCCC
>NZ_WBKS01000169.1:0-10180 GCF_008868145.1 Micromonospora sp. AMSO1212t | reverse complement strand
GATCTTGCACTTGTGGCCCTCGTTTCGCCCCGCTATGCCCGATCCGTGGGGGCCACAACTCCATGATCGACGCACACACCCGCACCGCCCGACCGCGATGATCAAGGAGTTTGTGTCGGCGTTGATCTCCAGCACGCCCGCGAACTCCTTGATCAACCAGGTGAGGGCACCGGGAACGGAGTCCGGAAGGGAGCCTGGGCCGGGCACGGTCGCCCCCGGCACTCGACCGCAACCACCCCGGGCGCAAGCCGAGCCCTGACAGCAACCGCAACCACCGCCGGAACGCAGCTACCCCGAGCCGCAACCACTCACCCGGGCTCGGTGACGAAGTCGATCAGGCGCTCCATCGCGTTGATCAGCGGCGTCTCCACGTCGGCGAAGCTGTCCACCCGGGACAGGATGTGCCGCCACATGTCGGCCGGCTCGGCCACCCCGAGCGCCGCGCAGACGCCTTCCTTCCAGGGCTGCCCCGGAGGCACCACGGGCCACGCCGCGATACCGAGCGCCGCCGGGCGTACCGCCTGCCACACGTCGACGTAGGGGTGCCCGGTGACCAGCACGTGCGAGGAGTTGACCCGGGCCACGATCCGGCTCTCCTTCGAGCCGGGCACGAGGTGGTCGACGAGCACGCCGAGCCGGCGGCCCGGGCCGGGCGCGAACGCGCGTACCTCGTCGGCGAGCGCGTCGATGCCGTCCAGCGGTTCCACCACCACGCCCTCGATGCGCAGGTCGTCGCCCCAGATCCGCTCGACCAGCGCGGCGTCGTGCACGCCCTCGACCCAGATCCGGCTGGCCTTGGCGACCTGCGCCCGCACGCCGTCCACAGCGATCGAGCCGGACGCGGTACGCCGGCGCGCGGCGGGCACCGGGGCGCGGGCCGGCCGCCGCAGCGTGACCGGCTTGCCGTCGAGCAGGAACGCGGCGGGCAGCAGGGGGAAGTTGCGCCGCCGACCGTGCCGGTCCTCCAGCACCACGGCGCCGGAGTCGAAGCCGACGACGGCGCCGCAGAACCCGGAGTCGGCGTCCTCGACCACCAGGTCGGGTTCGGCGTCGACGTCGGGGGTCACCTTCCGTCGTCGCCAGTCGCCGGCCAGCACGTCCCCGTCGTATCGCCCCGCCATGCCGCAGACGCTAGCCAGCGTCCCGGCGTGTCGCTCGGCGACGCGCCGACCGGGCCGTCATCCGTCGGCACGAAACGGTGCGAAGGGGGTAGTTGGGACCAGGTCGCGCCGCCGGAGCGGCAGCCGAGACAGCAGCGGCGCGGAGCACGTACCCTTTCCGCATGTCCTCCCCCGCAACGGGCGCGGCCACGCTGGCTCCGCGCCGGTCGAGCCGGTTCGTCGCCTGGGTGCGTGCCTGGCGAGCCGGCCTGGTGCCGTTCGACGAGGTGGCCGACGCCGTCGCCGGCGACGAGGAGCACCTGGTCGCCGACGCCCCCGGCACCTGGACCGACGTGTCGCTGCGGGAGGCGCTGCCCAGCCTCGCCAAGCATTCGCCCGACGACATCCGCCTGGTGCTGCCCGCGCCCGGCGACCCGCGGGGTCTGCCCGGTCCGGGCGCGTTCGCCGGGGCGGCGCTGGTGGCGGGCGAAGCGGTGGTGGCGAGCGGGATGGGGCTGGTGCCCGAGGTCCGTACGCACACCTCCGGCTCGGGAATGACCTGGGAGACGGTGCTCTGGCGGGTCCATCCGCTGCCGGCGGACGCGCCGAAGGCGTCGCTCGCCACGCCGGGCGCGGCGGAGGCCGAGGCCGAGCTGGCCGCCGTGCTGGCCGAGACCACCGCGACGCTGACCCGGCTGGACGTCGCGCAGTGGCGCCCCGAGCTGGCCGGCGCGCTCGCCGCGCTGCGCCGCCCGGACGGCGCGACCGACCTGCCTCCCGGCTTCGACCCGCGGGCCCGCCGCCTGTTCGCCCGCGCGGCGGTGCTGGACCGGGTGCTCGCGCTGGCCGGGGAGAGCGCGCCCGGCGGCGCGGTGAACACCTACGAGGCGCAGCAGCGGGACGCGGCGCTGCGACCGCTCACCACCGCGTGCCGGCAGGCGCTGGTGGCCGCCTGCAACGCGCCGCTGCGGCTCTAGCGCCGCAAGCGCCACCGACAGCGGCCGGGCGAGCAGCAGCCGGAGCCGCAGGAGAGCTCGCGCTCAGACCTCGTCGATCAGGTCGGCCACCGAGTCGACGATCCGCGACGGCCGGTACGGGTACCGCTCCGCCTCGGTCCGGCTGCTGATGCCGGTGAGCACCAGGATCGTCTCCAGCCCGGCTTCCAGGCCACACAGGATGTCGGTGTCCATCCGGTCGCCGATCATCGCGGTCGACTCGGAGTGCGCGTCGATGGTGTTCAGCGCCGAGCGCATCATCATCGGGTTGGGCTTGCCGACGAAGTACGGGTCGACCCCGGTCGCCTTGGAGATCATCGCCGCCACCGATCCGGCCGCCGGCAACGCGCCCTCCATCGACGGGCCGGTGGCGTCGGGGTTGGTGCAGATGAACCGGGCGCCGTCGTTGATCAGCCGGATCGCCTTGGTTATCGCCTCGAAGCTGTAGGTGCGCGTCTCCCCCAGCACCACGTAGTCCGGGGCGAAGTCGCTGAGCACGTAGCCCACCGCGTGCAGCGCCGTGGTCAGGCCGGCCTCACCGATCACGTACGCGGTGCCGCCCGGCCGCTGGTCGGCCAGGAACTGGGCGGTGGCCAACGCGGACGACCAGATCGCCTCCTCCGGCACGTCCAGCCCCATCCGGGCCAGCCGGGCCTGGAGGTCGCGCGGCGTGTAGATGGAGTTGTTCGTCAGCACCAGGAACGGCTTGCCGGAGGCACGCAGCTTCTTGACGAACTCCGGGGCGCCGGGCACCGGCTGCCCCTCGTGCACCAGCACGCCGTCCATGTCGGTGAGCCAGCTCTGCACCGGCTTGCGGTCAAGCATCGTGTCGTCCCCAGGGTGTCGTCGGGTCGGGCTCAGGGCCGGCGGGCCGGGGGCACGCAGCACAACGCCGGGCAGGTGTCCCAGGCGGGCAGCTCGCCCAGGCGGCGGCGCAGCCGCTCCCCGTCCGGGGCGGTGCGCTCTCCGACCAGCTCGCGGACCATCGCCACGAACCGCGGATCGGTGCCCGGCGTGCCGGCGCGGACGAAGTCCAGGCCGAGCTGCTTGGCCGTCTCCAGCGCCTCGGTGTCCAGGTCCCACACCACCTCCAGGTGGTCGGAGACGAAGCCGATCGGGCTGACCACCACGCCCGTCACGCCCTGCTCGGGCAGCGTGGCCAGGTGGTCGTTGACGTCCGGCTCCAGCCACGGCACCTGCGGCGGCCCGGACCGGCTCTGCCAGACCAGGTCGTACGCCAGGTCGGGCGCGGCCGCGGCGTGCACCAGCCGGGCGACCTCCTCGAGCTGGGCGGTGTAGCGGCCGCCGTGCGGGCCGGCGGTGGCCGCCGCCGACATCGGGACCGAGTGCGCGGTGAAGACCAGCCGGGTGCTGTCCCGCTTCGCCGGGTCGAGCTGGGCCAGCGCGGCACGGACCGCGTCGGCGTGCGGCTCGACGAAGCCGGGGTGGTCCCAGAACTGGCGCAGCTTCTCGATCAGCGGGGCGTCCGTTCCGACCGCGGCGCGGGCCGAGGCTATGTCCTCCTGGTACTGCCGGCAGGACGAGTAGCCGCCGTACGCGCTGGTGACGAACGCCAGCGCCCGGGTGATCCCGTCGTCGCGCATCCGCGCGACGGTGTCGGCGAGCATCGGATCCCAGTTGCGGTTGCCCCAGTAGACCGGCAGGTCGACGCCGTTGGCGGCGAAGTCCTCGCGGATCGCCGCGAGCAGGTCACGGCACTGCTGGTTGATCGGCGACACCCCGCCGAAGTGCAGGTAGTGCTCGGCGACCTCGGCCAGCCGCTCCGGGGGCACCCCCCGCCCCCGGGTCACGTTCTGCAGGAACGGGAGAACGTCCTCGGGCCGCTCCGGGCCGCCGAAGGAGACCAGCACCAACGCGTCGTACGCCATGGGGACCATTGTCCCTCGCGGCCCGGGGCGGCGCGGCGGCCACCCCGGGTCCGGGTGTCAGGCGCCGATCGCGTGGTAGCCGCCGTCGACGTGGACGATCTCGCCGGTGGTGGCCGGGAACCAGTCGGACAGCAGGGCCAGGCAGGCCCGGGCGGCGGGCTCCTGGTCGGTGAGGCTCCAGCCCAGCGGGGCCCGCTGGGTCCAGGCGTCCTCGAACTGGTCGAACCCGGGGATGGACTTGGCCGCGATGGTACGCAGCGGTCCGGCCGCGACGAGGTTGCTGCGGATGCCCTGCTTGCCCAGGTGCAGCGCCAGGTAGCGGGAGGCGGACTCCAGCCCGGCCTTGGCCACGCCCATCCAGTCGTAGACCGGCCACGCCTTGGTGGCGTCGAAGGTGAGGCCCACCACGGCGCCGCCGGCGGACATCAGCGGCAGCGCGGCCATGGCGAGGGACTTGTACGAGTAGGTGGAGACCTGGAGCGCGGTCGCCACGTCCGCCCAGGGGGCGTCGAGGAATCCGCCGCCGAGGCAGCTCTGCGGGGCGAACCCGATCGAGTGCACGACGCCGTCCAGGCCGTCGACGTGCTCGCGTACCTTGTCGGCCAGGCCGGCCAGGTGTTCCTCGTTGCTGACGTCCAGCTCGATCACGGGCGCCGGCTCGGGCAGGCGCTTGGCGATCCGCTCCACCAGGGAGAGCCGGCCGTAGCCGGTGAGCACGACCTGTGCGCCGCTCTCCTGGGCGAGCTTCGCCACCGAGAAGGCGATCGACGCGTCGGTGATGACGCCGGTGACCAGCAGCCGCTTACCGGCGAGAAGTCCGGACATTGCGTGTCTCCTCCGTGCTCTGCTCAGTGACCCATGCCGAGGCCGCCGTCGACCGGGATGACGGCGCCGGTGACGTATCCGGCCGCGTCCGAGGCGAGCCAGGTGACGACCCCCGCGACCTCGTCCGGGGTGGCCATCCGGCCGGCCGGGATCGACTTGCGGATCTCCGCCCTGCGCTCCTCGGGCAGGCCCGCGGTCATGTCGGTGTCGATGAACCCGGGCGCCACCACGTTCGCGGTGATGTTGCGGGTGCCCAGCTCGCGGGTGATCGAGCGGGCCACGCCGACCAGGCCGGCCTTGCTGGCCGCGTAGTTGACCTGACCCGCGCCGCCGGAGAGACCGACCACCGACGAGATGAAGATCATCCGCCCCCAGCGGCCGCGGAGCATCTTCGTCGAGGCCCGCTTGGCGACCCGGAACGAGCCGGTCAGGTTGGTGTCGAGGACGCGGGCGAACTGCTCCTCGGACATCCGCATGATCAGCGTGTCGTCGGTGATGCCGGCGTTGGCGACCAGCACCTCCACCGGGCCGAGTTCGGCCTCGACGGCGGTGAACGCGGCGTCGACCGACTCGGCGTCGGTCACGTCACACCGCACACCGAACAGGCCCTCGGGGGCTTCGCCGCTCCGGTACGTCACCGCCACCCGGTCGCCCTGCTTGGCGAACGCCTGCGCGATGGCCAGGCCGATCCCCCGGTTCCCGCCGGTCACCAGCACGGTTCGGGCCACGGATCCCCCTCTGTTCCAGTGATCTCTCGGTCGGTCGGAGCCTAGGGGTTACCGACAGGTAAGCGCTAACCCGCGCAGGTCACAGGGCCGCTCCAGCCGGGGTCCGCGGGAGCGGCGGCCGCGCGCGCGACACCCGCACACCCCGGTGTACGATGATCGCGTCTGCGGGCCGGTCTGCGCCCGCGCCGGGCCCCGCCGACCGCAGGAGGTGATCGCTGTGCGAGATAGCGATCCTCCCAGTCGTGGCCGGGCCCACCGTCAGCCCCGCTGAGCCACGGCTCCGTCGACGCGGCTGACCCGCTTCCCGCCCTCCGCACCGCATCCGCTCTCCGGCTGACACACCGGGGGTGGCCCTGCCGCGCGGCGGAGCACCCGGTCACGACTTCGTGCGCGTACGCCCCGACCCCCCGACGGCCCGCACCGGGCCGACCGTCGCCACGGAGCACACTCATGAGCCGTTACGTCGCCCCGCTGGGCTTCACCCTCGCCGCCGTCTGGGTGGCCGTCCTGTTCGTGCTGGCCGGCGGCGGTCACTGACCACCGCCGGCCGATTCCGGCTCAGACCAGCCGGGACGTCCAGAGCAGACTCAGCCCGCCCGCGCACAGGGCCAGCAGCAGCGCGATCCCCGCGTACCACTGGGTGATCTCGCGCGGCTCGGTCCGGTAGCCGATCGAGCTGCCCATGTCCTGGTAGACCTGCTTCAGCTCGCTCGCCGACGCGGCCTCGTAGAAGAAGCCCTGCGTGGTCTCCGCGAGCTGGGACAGCGCGGTACGGTCCACCGGCACCCGCTGGAGCTGCCCGCCGATGTCGACCTGCCCCGAGTCGGTGCCGAACGCGATGGTGGACACCGGCACGTTCGCCGCCTGCGCCGCCGCGGCGGCCTCCTCCACCGAGCGGCCCGACGTGCGGTAGCCGTCGGACAGCAGCACGATCCGGGCCGGCGGGATGCCGGCGGCGCCGTCGGCCGGCACCGAGCGGATCGACTCCAGGCAGGTGAAGACCGCCTCGCCGGTGGCGGTCGCCTCGGCCAGCACCAGCCCGTCGATCGCGGTGGTGACGGCGGCCCGGTCCTTGGTCGGCGGCACCAGCACGTTCGCCGACTTGGCGAACGAGACGAGCCCCAGGTTGTAGCTCTCCGGCAGCTCGCCGACGAACTGCTTGGCCGCCTCCTGCGCCGCCTCCAGGCGGTTCGGCGACACGTCGTCGGCCTGCATCGACAACGACACGTCGATGGCGAGCATCACCGTGGCCCGCTCCAGCGGCTCCCGGGTGTCGATCGCCGGCCGGGCCAGCCCGGTCGCCAGCACCAGCAGGCAGAGCAGGAACGCGGTCGCCGCGACGTGCCGCCGCCAGCCCAGCCCCTTCGGCGCGACGGTACGCAGCAGGTCGACGTTGGTGAACCGCAGCGCGTACTGCCGGCGGTGCAGTTGCCGCCAGACGTACGCGGCGGCGAGGGCGAGCACCGGCAGCACGGCGAGCAGCCACCACGGTTGCAGAAAACGGATCATCGAGTCGTCCCTCGGGTGCGGGCGTGCCGCTGCGCGGCGACGAAACGCACCATGTCCAGCAGCCAGTCTCGGTCGGTACGCAGGCGCAGGTGGGCCGCGCCCGCGGCGCGCAGCTCGGCGGCGATCGCCCCGCGCTGGGCGGCCGCCGCCTCGGCGTACCGGCGGCGCAGGCCCGGGTCGGCGGTCTGCACCTCGTGCAGTTCCCCGCTCTCCGGGTCCACCACCGGCAGCACCCCCACGTCGGGCAGTTCCAGTTCCCGCGGATCGACCACCTCGACGGCCAGCACGTCGTGGCGGACCCGCAGCTTACGCAGCGGCCGGCCCCACTGCTGCGGCGGCGCGAGGAAGTCGGAGATCACCACCGCCACGCCGCGTCGCCGGGGCGGCCGGTTGAGCGTGTCGACGAGCGCGCCGAGGTCGCTGCGGCCGGGCCGGACCTCGGCGCCGGCGACCGCCCGCAGCAGCCCTTGGGCCTCCTTGCGGCCGGAGCGGGCGGGCAGCCGCAGCATCGTGCCCGGCCCGCCGGTGCCCACCACCGCGCCGATCCGGTTGCCGCCCCGCACGGTCAGGTGGGCCAGCGCGGCCACCGCGGCCACTGCCACGTCCCGCTTGAGCCACCGCCCGGTGCCGAAGTCCAGGCTGGCCGACATGTCGACGGCCAGCCAGGTCTCCAGTTCGCGGTCGGCCACCGTACGCCGCACGTGCGGCATCGTGGTGCGGGCGGTGACCGGCCAGTCCATCCGGCGCACGTCGTCGCCGGGCCGGTACTCCCGGGACTCCCCCGCCTCGCTGCCCGGGCCGGGCAGCAGCCCGGCGTAGTCGCCCTGGAGCAGCCCGTCCAGCTTGCGGGTGACCATGAGCTGGAGCCGGGCCAGCGCGGCCCCCGAGCGGTCGCCGGTGGCGCTCAGCCGGGTGGGCGGGGTCACGGCCGCTGCCCGGGCCACCCGTTGTGCGGCACGGCCGGCGGCGGTGGTGTGGCCTGCTGGCGGGGCGCGACGGCGGGCAGCGGGATGGTCGACATCACCCGGTGCACGATGTGGTCGGCCGGTACGTCGTCGGCGAGCGCGTCGTAGCTGAGCACCAGCCGGTGGCGCAGGATGTCCGGCGCGATGTCCTGCACGTCCTGCGGCAGCGCGTAGTCCCGGCCCCGCAGCAGCGCCAGCGCGCGGGTGGCCCGGACCAGGCCGAGCGACGCGCGCGGGCTGGCGCCGTACTGGATGAGCTGGGCCACGTCGGGCATGCCGTGCTCGGCCGGCGCCCGGGTGGCGA
This sequence comes from Micromonospora sp. AMSO1212t, assembly GCF_008868145.1. Lineage (NCBI taxonomy): Bacteria > Bacillati > Actinomycetota > Actinomycetes > Micromonosporales > Micromonosporaceae > Micromonospora > Micromonospora sp. AMSO1212t. Next base: position 1,865 of record NZ_WBKS01000169.1, on the reverse strand, counting down.
GCACCAGCCGGACCGCGTAGTCGACGAGCGCGTTGTGCACGAACACCTGGTCGGCCTTGTGCTGGAGGGCGACCAGATCCGGGGTGTCGAACACGCGGGCCGGCTCGGGCGGGGCGACGCCCATCCGGTAGACGATCTCGCGCTCCTCGGCGTCCGTCGGGTATCCCACGACGATCTTCATCAGGAACCGGTCCCGCTGCGCCTCCGGCAGCGGGTAGACGCCCTCCTGCTCGATCGGGTTCTGGGTGGCCATGACCAGGAAGGGGTCGGGCACCCGGTGGCTCTCGCCGCCGATGGAGACCTGCCGCTCGCTCATCACCTCCAGCAGCGCCGACTGCACCTTGGCCGGCGCGCGGTTGATCTCGTCGGCGAGCAGGAAGTTGACGAAGACCGGGCCCAGCTCGACGTCGAACTTCTCGCTGGACTGCCGGTAGATCCGGGTGCCCATGATGTCGGCAGGCACCAGGTCGGGGGTGAACTGGACCCGGGCGAACGAGCCGCCGACGACCCGGGCCAGCGTCTCCACGGCGAGCGTCTTGGCCACGCCCGGCACGCCCTCCAGCAGGCAGTGGCCCCGGGCGAGCAGCGCGACGAACATCCGCTCGACCATCCGGTCCTGGCCGACGATCACCCGCTTGGTCTCGAACAGCGCCCGCTCCAGCAGCGTGGCGTCCTGAGCCGGGGTGGTGCCCGCCGGGGGCGGCGTGTCCGGCGCCACCTCGGTCGGGTTCGGCACGTCGGGTGTGGTCGGCTGGGCCACCGGTCCTCCACAGCAGGGTCGTCGTCGCGGCGTGGTGCGTATCAAGACTGTCATGCCTCGCTGAGAGCCGAGGGCGGGAGAGGCACGATTTTCGCCCGGCCGTCCGTCCACGCCGTCCCGCCGCACGGGAAACGCTGAACACGGGTGGACAACAAGGGGTCCGCAGTGTGTACGATTCACCCCGTCGCCGGGCGGCTCCCCCCGTGGCCGCCCGGCGCTAAAACTCCCGGTGTGCGGCCTCTAGACTCGCCCGGTGACGACTCCCACCACCCCGGACGAGACGCTGACCTGCTCGGCGCGGGGGTGTCGCGCGCCCGCCGCCTATCAGCTCCGCTGGCACAATCCCCGCCTGCACGCGCCCGACCGGCGCAAGACCTGGCTGGCCTGCCCGGAGCATCGGGGCTCCCTCGGTGACTTCCTCGACGCACGCGGCTTCCTCCGCGAGGTGGTCCCGCTGCCCTGATCGCCTACGCTCGAAGCGTGAGCGAGCAGATGATCCGAGCCCGTACCGGCGGCGAGCACGGCAGGTCCTCCCGATGAGCGGTGGCGGCCCCGCCGGCCTCCCGCCCGCCTCGCGCAGCGCGTTGGAGCCCTGGCCGGACACGGTCCGCTGGCAGCCGATCTCGCGCGACCTGATCTGGGTGGAGCTGATCCGGCTCGGCATCGGGCTGGCGGTGGCGCTCGTGGTGCTCGGCGTGGCCTGGGCGCTGGCCGGGCACTGGCTGCTCGGCGCCGCCGTCGGCGGGGCGCTGCTGCTGGGCGTCTGGCGGTCGATCACCATCGTGCGCGCCGTCCGCGCCTGGGGGTACGCCGAGCGCGACGACGATCTGCTCGTGCGGCACGGCCTGCTGGTGCGGCGGCTGTCCATCGTGCCGTACTCGCGGATGCAGTTCGTCGATGTGAGCGCGGGTCCGCTGGAGCGCGCCTTCGACCTCGCCACCGTGCAATTGCATACGGCGGCGGCCGCGAGCGACGCCCGCGTGCCCGGGCTGCCTCCGGCCGAGGCGTCCCGGCTGCGCGACCGGCTCACCGCGCTGGGCGAGGACCGGGCGGAGGGCCTGTGAGCGAACGGAGCGACTCCGGCGCCCCGCCGCCCCACGACGAC
>NZ_WBKS01000168.1:0-10280 GCF_008868145.1 Micromonospora sp. AMSO1212t | reverse complement strand
GCACTCTGCGTCCGTTTTGTCGCCGCTAAGTTCATGATCATCGGGATCAGGGGCCTGGTCGGCCAGCCCGCAGCCCCGATCCGCTCCGTTGACCAAGGAGTTTGGGTCGGTTACGCGCCCCCGGGGAGGACACAAACTCCTTGATCAACGCTGGGAGTGCGAGGGTGGGCGGGAAGAGGGTCAGTCGGTGAGCAGGATGCCGGTCAGAAGGACGCCTCGGGCCAGGTTGAGGACCTCGTCGCAACCCGGGTAGCCGACCCGCGCGAGCGCACCGGATCCGGTGCGGTCGAACAGGTACGGGGCGAGGCTGTACGGGACGTCGGCGGTGACCGTCTCACCGGTCTCGATCTGCACGAAGTCCATCGCCACCCGGTCGGCCTCGTGATAGCGCTGCAGGATGTTGCCGCCCTCGGCGATCGCCGCGCGTACCCCGTCCGCCCACGCCACCGCTGTCATCTCCCGGCCGATCAGCACACCGTGCCCGGCCGAACCGCCGGCCGGCTTGGCGACCAGGTCGGCCTGTTCGGCGAGCGCCCGGTCGAGCTGGTCGGAGGTGAGCGCCACGGTGTGCGGCACGTACCGACGGATCAGCGTCCGGTCGTCCTCCGGCAGCAGGTCCAGGTCGTCCCAGAGCCACGCGTAGTTCAGCTTGTTGCTGAGCAGCCAGGCGGCGCTGCTGACGAACATCGGCAGCGTGCCGGCGGCGAGCGCCCCGGCGACCGCGTCCAGGCCGGGGCTGGGGGTGACCCGGTTGGGCACGAACAGCCGGAACAGGGCGTCGACCGGTGCGCCGCCGACGACGAGCCGGTTCTGCGCGTCCAGCGTGGCGGTGGCGACCGGGGCGATGACCAGGTCGATGCCGAACGGGCGGGCCTGGTCGATCAGTGGGGACAGGATCCGGATGAACGTCTCCGGGTCGTCCAGTCCCGGGTAGTCGGCGTCGAAGTCCATCAGCAGCGCCACCCGCGCGCCGTCGGGCAGGCCGAGCGTGTCCCGGATGGCCACGAACCGCTGGTCCAGCAGCGAGGGCGCGGGCCGCGACCCGTCGAGCAGGTCGTGCGCGTGGTACAGCTCGGCGTACCGCTGGATCACGGTGTCGGCGTCGAAGCCGCCGCCGAGGCTGCTGTCGATGTTGTACTCCACGATGCACGGCACGCCGCCGGAGAACAGCACGTCCGGCCGGTACGCGGCGAGCAGCCCCTCGTGCAGTTCCTCGTCCGGGTCGAGCAGCCGGGTCTCGCCGTCCGGCACGTCGAGCAGCAGGCGCAACTCACCGGCGGTACGGGCGCGACGCCGGCACGCCTCCAGGATGAGCTGGGCGATACGGTCGCTGACCTCGTTCAGCTCGCGGAACGCGTCAGCGGTGAACACCGGCGGGCGGGCCAGCCGCCACTGCTTGTTGTACGTGGCCCGGCCGTGGAAGATCTTCTCCCAGGCCGCGGCGCCGGTGGTCACCATCGCGGTACGGGTGGACTCGGGCAGGTCGGTCCACGCCTGGCCGAGCGGCGGCCACGTGTAGTTGGGGTCCATCGTTCATCCGTCCTTGAGGGTCAGTTGGATGGCGGCGGTGAGCTGGTCGCGGCCGGGTTGCACGGCCCGGTCCAGGGCAGGCGCGAAGGGCAGCACGGCGCCGTCGGGGCGGGTCACCCGCCGGGGCGGCGCGGCCAGCCGGACCCGCTCGACCACCGTGGCGATGATCTCCCCGGCGATGCCGCAGGAACGGTTGCCGTCGTCGACGACGACCAGCCGCCCGGTGCGGCTCACCGACTCGACCAGCCCGTCCCAGTCGAACGGGTAGAGCGTGCGGGGGTCGAAGACCTCCACCGACGCCTGGCCGGCGAGTTCCTCGGCGACGGCGAGCGCGTCGTGCACCAGGTGCCCGACCGCCACCACAGTCACGTCGGCGCCGGGGCGGCGGACGATCCCCCGGCCCAGCGGCACGGCTGCCAGGTCGGTGACGTCGGCGCGCAGGTCCAGGGCGCCGGCCGGGGCGAAGACCACCACCGGGTCGTCGCAGCGGATCGCGGAGACCAGCAGCCCGTACGCGTCGGCCGGGGTGGCCGGTACGACTGTGGTCACCCCGACGTGGGCGAACAACGCGTACGGGTGGTCGGAGTGCTGGCCGGCCCAGCCGGTGCGGGAGCCGGAGCCGGGCACCACGTAGGTGACCGGCACCGCGCACTGGCCGCCGGTCATCAGTGGGAACTTGTGCGCGTGGTTGACGATCTGCTCGAAGACCAGGAACAGCAGCGACGGGATCTGGAACTCGACCACCGGGCGGGCCCCGGCCAGCGCGGCGCCGGTGGCGAAGCTGGTGAACGCCTGCTCGGACAGGGGCGTGTCGCGGACCCGTTCCGGGCCGAACTTCTTCAGCAGGCCGGTGGTGACGTTCGCGGCGGCCACCCGGATGTCCTCGCCGAGCACCACGACCGACTCGTCGCGGGTCATCTCGTCGGCCAGCGCCCGGGTGAGCGCCCTGCGGTAGGAGAGCCGGGGCATCAGCCACCTCCGGTCCGGGCGGTGAGCCCGCTGGCGTACAGGTGGTCCAGGGCGGTCGCCGGGTCGGGGTGCGGCCCGGCGAGCGCGAATTCGACGGCGGCGTCCAGTTCCGCCTCGACTGCGGCGTCCACCTCGGCCCGCACGGCCGGATCCAGCCGCGCTCCGGCGATGTCGACCGGATCGCGGGACCGGCCCTCGGCCACCTCCTCCGGCGGCCGGTAGTCGAGGCGTACCTGATGTTCGAAGGTGTGGTGGGCGTCGAAGCGGTAGGTGCGGGCCTCGACCAGTTCGGGGCCGCCGCCGGCGCGCATCCGCGCGACGGCGGCGGCGGTGACCTCGTGTACCGCCTCGGGGTCCTGCCCGTCGACGGCGGCCGCCGGCATGCCGAAGGCGGCGGCCCGCCCGGCGATGGTGCCGGCGACCGCGCCGGCGACCGGCATGGTGGTGGCGTAGCCGTTGTTCTCGCAGACGAACAGCACCGGTATCCGCCAGAGCGCGGCCAGGTTGAACGCCTCCAGGAGCATGCCCTCGTTGACCGCGCCGTCGCCGAAGAAGGTGGCGCCGACGATGTCGGCGCCGCGCCGCCGGCGCTCCCACACCGCTCCGGTGAGGATCGCGCCGGCGGCACCGACGATGGCGTTGGCGCCGAGGACGCCGACGCCGAAGTCGGCGGCGTGCATCGACCCGCCCCGGCCCCGGTTGAGCCCGGTGACCCGGCCGCACAGCTCGGCCAGCATCCGGGCCGGGTCGGCGCCCTTGGCGAGCACGTGCCCGTGCCCGCGGTGGGTGCCGGTGACCAGGTCCTCGGCGGAAAGGGCCGCGCAGACGCCGGCGGCGATGCCCTCCTGACCGAGGTACGGGTGGATGCCGCCGACGATCTCCCCGGCGCGGACCAGCTCGATCGCGCGCTCCTCGAAGCGGCGGATCAGCCGGACCGTCCGGTAGAGCCGGAGCGGGTCGGAGCCGGTCACGCCGGACGGCCCTCCTTGACGGCGGCGAGGATGTCGTCCCAGAGGCGGGCGCGGGCGGCGAGCGCGGCGTTCACCGTGTCGGCGCACTCCTGCCACTTGGTGTCGTCGTCGCCGCACAGGTCGGCCAGCATCTGCATGGCCATCGGGGTGTGCTGCTCGCCGTCGACCTCGATGTGCCGCTCCAGGTAGTCGACGAACTTGTTCAGCCGGTTGCTGCGCTCGTTGACGGCGACGACCTGGGTGAACATTTCCGGGATGAGGTCCTCGCGGCCGAACGCGAACGCCGCGGCCTGGCAGTGCACCGGGGTGGTCTCGATGATCCGCCAGGTGGTGCCGGCGAACGCGGCCGACGCCGCGGGGACGCCGGCGGCGCCGAGCGCCTCGGTGACCGGGGTGCCGTCGCGCAGCAGGTCGACGAGCTTGTTCACGGCTGTGGTGTCGGCGCCGGCCTCGGTCATGCCCTGCACGTACAGCTCGAAGTGGCTGATGTAGCCCTCACCCAGCTCGTCGCTCTCCTCGACCATGACGATGTCGTTGATCAGGCGGCGGCTGCCGGTCGGCCCGGTGGGGATCCACGGCACCGTGACGCAGGTGAGCTGCCGCTGCAACGACTTCAGCAGGGACATGAAGTCCCAGACGGCGAAGACGTGGTGCTCCATGAAGGTGACGAGAGCGTCGTGGGTGTCGAGGTTGGCGTAGAGCGGGTGCTTGACCACCACGTCGCGGCGCTCGGTCACCGCCCGCTCCAGCCGCTCGATGCCCGGGTGCGTCTTACCCCAGTCGTACCGTGACATTGTCAGCCTCCCTGCTGGGCGCGGTCGCGCCAGATGACCGGGCAGTAATCGGGGTCCGCGTAGTCCGGCCGGCCCTCGTGGGTGCGGCGGACCAGCACGTCGTGGTTGTACGCGGCGAGCTTGCCGTCGGAGAGCGGATACTCCCGCCAGGCGTTGTCGCCGTCCTGCAGGTGCAGCGAGACGGCCCGGCGGGGCCGTCCGCTGACGTTCGCACCGCTGCCGTGGTAGGTGCGGCAGTGGTGGAAACTCATGTGTCCCTTGGGGATCACCATGGGGATCTTGCGGATCTCGGCGCCGTTGTACGCCGCGTTCTCGGCGAGCATGACTTCGAGCTGGTCGCGGTCCCGGTCGGCGAAGTGCCGCACCACCGTGTCGTCGGCGCCGATCTCCCGCCAGCGGTGCGAGCCGTCGACCATGGTGATGGTGCCCATCTCCTCGCCGCAGTCGTGGAACGGGATGAACGCGGTGAGCATGTTCTCCGACGACGAGGACGCCCAGTAGTGCTTGTCGAAGTGCCAGGGCACGATGTTCGACGGCTCACCGGCGATCGGCGGCTTCCAGATCAGCGTGGACTGGAAGATCCGGATCTCGGTGGCCTGCGCCAGCCGGGCGGCGACCGCCCCGATCAGCGGCTTGCGCAGGATGCGGGCGATGCCGTCGTGCTCGTGGTGGACGTAGTCGTTGTGCCGCTGCACGTCACCCCGGGACGGCTCCCAGTAGGCCAGCTTCGGTGGCCGTACCGGCAGCCGCCGGTCGCGTTCCCCGGCGTAGTAGCTGTCGGTGGCGGCGACGAGTTCGTCCACCTCGTCGTCGGTGAGCAGCTTCTTCGACAGGTACCAGCCGTGCTCGGCGTAGTGCCGGACGTCCTCGTCGGAGGGAAGCAGCGCCTCCTCCTCGGCGGTCAGCCCGGGATCGATGGTGGTCATGCCCCTACCCCTCCGGCCGCGACAGCGGCGGCGGAACTCGCCCCCGCCGCGGCCAGCTCGCGTTCCTTCGCCTCGTAGAGCGCCTTGATGTTGCCGCTGCCGAAGGTGCGCGCCCCGCGCCGCTCGATGAGTTCGAGGAAGAGGGTGCGGCGCACGTGCATCGACTCGGTGAAGATCTGCAGCAGCTGCCCGTCGTGGTCGGAGTCGACCAGGATGCTCAGCTCCCGCAGCCGGTCCACCGGCGCGTCCAGCCGGCCGACCCGCTGCTCCAGGCCGTCGTAGTACGCGCCGGGCGTGCTGGCGAACCGCACCCCGCGCCCGGCGAGCGCGCCGACGGCGGTGACGATGTCGTCGGTGCGCAGGCCCAGGTGCTGCACCCCGGCGCCGGCGTGCCAGCGCAGGAAGTCCTCGATCTGCCCCGGCCGGGCGCCGGTGTCCGGCTCCAGCAGCACGAAGGTGACCTTCCCGGACGGGCTCTGCACCACCTTGGAGTTCATCGCCTGGCCGGCGACCTCGATGTGCTCGGTGAAGATGTCGGCGAAGCCGAACACCTTCTCGTAGTGCGCGACCGTCTCGTCGAGCTGCCCCGGCGGCACGCAGATCGCCAGGTGGTCGACCTCGGCGAGCAGCGTGTCCGTCCCGTCGGGGGCGGTCACCGGCTCGATCGCGCCGGGCAGGAACACACCCGGGTCGCCGCGCCGCTCGACCAGGCGGTGCACCACGTCGCCGAAGCCGCCGACCTCGGCCACCACCACCTCGGCGTCCACGCCGGTGAAGGTGCGCGGCGGGCTCAGCGCCGTCGCGCCGCGGTCCACCAGCTCCGCGTACGCCCCGGCGGCATCGTCGACGGCGAGCGCCACCACGGCGATGCCGTCGCCGTGCCGGTGCACGTAGGTGGCCGCCGGGTGCTCGGCCGACAGGCCGGTGGTGAGCAGCAGCCGGATGCCGGCCTGGGCCAGCAGCAGCGACCGCTGCCCGTCCAGCCCGGTCTCCGGACCGCCCTGCCCGCACAGCCGGAAACCGACGGCGTTGTCGAAGTAGAAGGCCGCCTGCCGGGCGTCCCCCACGTACAGTTCGAGATGATCTATCCCGTTGATGGTCATGGGCTTCCCCTGTTCCCCCCGTGATCGCGACCCGGACGGACGCCCGGGACTGGAGTCCGGTCAGCCCGCGGCCGGGGTGGCGGCCCGGCGGGCCGGCCCGGAGAGCCGGCGCAGGAGCAGGCTGACGTTCTGGCCGCCGAACCCGAACGAGTTCGTCAGCGCGTGGCCGGCCCGGGTGGGACGGGGCACGGCGCGGACGTGGTCCGCCTCGCACTCCGGGTCCGGGTCGTCCAGGTGGTAGGTGGGTGGCAGCAGGCCACTGTCGAGAGCCAGCGCGGTGGCGGCGGCCTCCAGCACCCCGGACGCGCCGAGCAGATGCCCGGTGAGCGCCTTGGTGGAGCTGACCGGCACGCCGCCGGTGCCGAACACCCCGGCCAGCGCGATCGTCTCGGCGACGTCACCGAGCTTGGTGCCGGTGCCGTGCGCGTTGACGTACCCGACGTCGGCCGGCTCGACCCCGCCTGCCGCCAGCGCCCGGCGCATGCACGCCGCCGCGCCGGCGCCGTCCGGCCGCGGCGCGGTCGGGTGGTACGCGTCGGTGTTCGCCCCGAAACCGGCGACCTCGGCGTAGCCGCGCACACCCCGGCCGTCGGCGTGACCGGCGCGCTCCAGCACCAGCAGCGCCGCGCCCTCGGCCAGCACGAAGCCGTTGCGCCGCTTGTCGAACGGGCGGCTCGCCTCGGTCGGTTCGTCCCAGCCCCGAGCCAGCGCCCGCGCGTTGCCGAAGGTATCGGCGAACGTGCCGAACAGCGGCGCCTCGCTCGCCCCGCACACCACCACGTCGGCTTCGCCCGCGCGGATGAGGCGTACCCCGTCGGCGACGGCCTGGGCGCCGGAGGCGCAGGCCGTGCCGACCGACGAGCTGTAGCCGCGGATGCCGTGCGCGATGGCGATCCGGGCCGAGGGCATGTTCGGCAGGATGCCGGTGAGCAGGTACGGGCTGACCGCCGCCCGGCCCCGGGCGGCGCGCGCCAGGACCTGGCCCTCCAGCGTGGACATGCCGCCCACACCGCCGACGATCACCGCGATGCGCTCCGGGTCGACGTCGCGGCCCACCTCGATGCCGGCGTCGGCGAGCGCCTCGGCGGCGGTGATCAGGGCGAGCAGCACCACCCGGTCGAGCACCTTCGTCTCCGGTCCGGAGGCGACGCTGCGCGGGTCGATGTCCGGCAGTACCCCGGCCACCTCCAGGCTGCCCGCGGCCGGGTGCCCCTCGGGTGGGCGGCGCAGCCCGGACCGGCCGGTGAGCAGCGCGTCGAACGTGTCCGCCACGCCGCGCCCGGCCGGGGTGAACAGGCCCATGCCGGTGATGACGGCGCTCACGACGGCGCCTCGGTCAGGTAGCGCTCGCGCAGCGCCACCTTGCGCACCTTGCCGGTGACGGTGACCGGGATGTCGTCGGCGCGTACCGGGACGATCCGGCGCAGCGTGGCTGCCACGTCCGCGCCGAGCGCGGTACGGATCCGCTCGGCGCGGTCCGCCTCGGGGTCGGCGCCGGCGGCGAGCTCCAGCAGCACGTCGGTGGTGACGGTGCCGTCGTCCGACTTGACGATCACCACGGTGCAGTCGGTGACGTCGGGGCAGGCGGCGAGGATGCGTTCCTCGGACAGCGCGGTGAAGAACCGCTTCCCGTCGCCGGCCTCGACCGAGTCGACCGCCCGGTCCAGGTGGTAGTAGCGGCCGTCGTCGTCGGCGTACACCAGGTCGCCGGTGAGGTACCAGCCGCGCAGCCGGAACCGGTAGGTGGTGACCGAGTCGTTCCAGTAGCCGCGGAACAGCGACGGCGAGTCGATGCCCAGCCAGCCGACCTGCCCGGGCGGCAGCTCGTTGCCCTCGGCGTCGAGCACGGCGACCTTGGCGAACCGGTACGGGCGGCCGACGCAGCGGCCGTACCTGTCGGTGTCGGTGGTGTGGGTGATGTGGAACATCGAGTGGCCCATCTCGCTGGAGCCCAGGCCGTCGATGAACACCGAGCCGGGTACCCGGGTCACGCCGCCGCGGGTCACCACGTCCCTGGAGCCGACCGCGACCAGCCGCCGTACGTGCGGCTCGTGTGAGCAGTCGCCGGTGTTGAACCACAGCCGCACCGAGTCCAGGTCGTAGCCGGACAGGTCGAAACGGGCCAGCTCGGCCCAGGTGACCGAGAATCCGAACACGCCGTCCGGGCGCCACCGCTGGATCGCGTCGAGCACCCGCTCGCCGCCCTGCTCGGAGAGCAGGAACATCTCGGCCCGGTTGCCGAGCGCCTGGTTGACCATGAGCACCGTGGCCGTGTGCGGGGCGGGCAGCGCGTTGAGGATGCGTGTGGTGCCCTGCGCCTGCGGCATGGACAGCAGGTGGCGGGTGGCGGCGAACAGGCTGGCGTGCGAGTGCAGCACCGCCTTCGGCACGCCCGTGGTGCCGGAGGTGTGGGTGATCACGATCGGGTCGTCCGGGTGGTGCCGGTAGTGCGTTGGCGCGGCGTCCGGGTCGCCGGTCCCGGCCTGTGCGGGTTCGCCGAGCATCGGCGCGCCCAGGTCGTGCCCGGCCAGCGCCTCGGCGTGCGCGGCGTCGGCGAGCACCCCGGCGGCGCGCAGCCGGCGGATGTACTCGGCGGCGATCTCGGGGCGCAGCCGGCCGTTCATCAGCGCCGGGATGGCGCCGAGGCGGGCCAGCGCCAGGAACGACAGCACCATGTCGGCTGCGGTGCCGGCCCAGACCGCCACCGGGTCACGTGGCTTCACCCCGCGCTCGTGCAGCCAGGCCGCCCGGGCGGCGACCATCCGGTCGAGCCGGCCCAGGGTGATCGGGGTCTCGGCCGGGTGGCCGTCGACCTCGGTGTCGAACGTGAGCCCCGGCCCGTCCGGGTCGGCGCCGTGGGCCAGCACCCGGGCGAGCATGTTGCCCGCGCCCAGCTCCGCGTCGGCCGCGAGCGCGCCGCGCAGTCCCTTCGTCCTCATTGACGTGTTCCCTCCCCCAGCAGCACCGCGGTCGCCTCGCCCGGCGTGCCGTCCGGTGCCAGTTCGATCAGGATCAGCAACGCCTGTGCGGCGTCGCCGTCGTACAGCAGCAGGTCCGCCTCGGCCTCCCCCTCGGCCCGCGCGTCGCCGGTCGGGCTCAGGCACACCACCGGCCCGTCCAGTCCCCAGCGCGCCGCGACGTGCCCGGCCACGCTGTTCGGCACCGACTGGAAGAAGAACAGCGGCCCGATCCGCCCGCCGGCGGCCACTGTGGCGCGGACGTGCGCCGCCCCGGCGGTGTCCCCGCCCGCGCTGACCAGCACCACAGCCGTCCGGTTGCCCGGCGGCAGCGGCCCGGTGCCGTACCGCCGCGCGAGGCACCGCTGCGCCACCGCCGCCACCAGCGGATGGAACGGCGAGTGCACGAACCCCGGCACCCCCGCCGGGGCGCTGCCCTCATCCCCCGCCTCGGGCCACCGAGCCTCCGCGAGCACCACCACCCCTGCGCGCGATCTTGCAGTTGCCGCCCCGGGCGCGGGCGTTGTGCCCGTTTCGCCGGGGCCATGAGTGCAAGATCGCGGAGGGCCGGGGTGGGGGGTGAGGGCGGTCATGAGGTGCTCACCAGGAGTGCGATGTTGGCGCCGCCGAAGGCGGCGTTGAGGGTCAGGGCGTGTCCGGTGCGCGCCGGGCGGGGAGCGTCGCGGATGACGTCCAGCGGGCACTGCGGATCGGGGCCGAGCCAGCCGGCGGTGACCGGCAGCTTGCCGTGCCGCAGGGCCAGCACGGTGACCAGCAGTTCGAGCAACCCGGACGCCTCCAGAGCATGCCCGTGCACCGACTTGGTGGAGCTGACCGGCAGCCGCCCGGCGTCCGCACCGAAGACGCGGGTCAGCGCCGCCGCCTCCGAGGCGTCGCTGAACGGGGTGCCGGTGGCGTTGGCGTTGACGTAGCCGACCGCGTCCGGTGGCAGCCCGCCCCGGCGCAGCGCCGCCTCGACCGCCCGTGCCAGCCCCAAACCCTCCGGGTGCGGCTGGCACGGGTGGTACGC
>NZ_WBKS01000167.1:0-10366 GCF_008868145.1 Micromonospora sp. AMSO1212t | reverse complement strand
GGTTGGTAGGGGCCGGGCGGGTAGGCGCCCGGTGTCCAGGCCGGCTGTGCCGAGAAGTCCGGGGTGCCGGGCTGGGACGGCCACCCGGGCGTACCGGGGGCCTGTGGGTCGCCCGAGGCCGGCGGGACGGCCGGGCGCGGCGTGGTGGCCGGGTCGGCCGGAGCCGCCCACCCCGGTTCGCCCACCGGCCGGCCCGTGCCGCTCGGGGACGCGGCCGGGTCGGTTCCGGACGCGCTCTCCGGGCCGGGCGCCGCCCAGGGGCTCGGAGCCGGGGACGGCGACCAGGGCGCGGGTGGCGTCCACGGCTGCGGGGCGGCCAACGGGTCCGGCGGCGTCCAGGTGGAGGGCGGCGGCGCGGCCGGTGCGGCGGTCGGGTCGCTCGGTCCGGAGGCCGGTTCGGGGGCGGGGGTCGTCTCGGACATCGGCTCAGCTCACAGGGGTACGGCGCGGACGACCGCGGAACGGTGGGCCCGGGGGACGGCGCCCGGCCTCAATGTAGGCGGTGGCGGCCAGCCGTGCGGTCCCGGCCGGCGGCCCGCGCGCCGCGTCCCGTAGCGGTCCGGACGGGTGGAACGGCCTGGATGGTGCTATGTCCGGTAGTGGCAACCCCGGCGTTCGGTTCGCTCAAATTCAGTGATCGTTAACCGGCTTTCCGAGCACGCACGATGAGCGAAACTCGGTTAGGCTGCGGACCATGTGTGGAATCGTGGGTTACGCCGGTGCGCGCCCGGCGCTCGGCATCGTGCTTGACGGACTGCGGCGTCTCGAATACCGCGGCTACGACTCGGCCGGTGTCGCCGTGGTCTGCGAGGACGAGCTGCTGACCGAGAAGAAGGCCGGCAAGCTCGCGAACCTGGAGAAGGTCCTCTCCGAGCGGGCGGCGGACAACCCCGAGGACTGCGCCGCCAGCCCGATCGGCATCGGCGACGGCACCACCGGCATCGGCCACACCCGGTGGGCCACGCACGGCGGCCCGACCGACCGCAACGCCCACCCGCACCTCTCCCCGGACGGCCGCGTCGCGGTGATCCACAACGGCATCATCGAGAACTTCGCGAAGCTCCGCACCGAGTTGGAGGACGAGGGTGTCGAGTTCGCCAGCGACACCGACACCGAGTGCGCCGCGCACCTGATCGCCCGCGCGCTGGCCGACCTGCGCTCGGCCGGTGAGACCGACAGCCCGCAGCTCCTGGCCGCCGCCATGCGCGTGGTCTGCGCGCGCCTGGAGGGCGCGTTCACGCTGCTCGCCGTCGACGCCGGCATCCCCGGCGCGGTGGTCGGCGCCCGGCGCAACTCGCCGCTGGTGGTGGGCCGTGGTGACGGCGAGAACTACCTGGCCAGCGACGTCGCCGCGTTCATCGAGCACACCCGGGACGCGGTCGAGCTGGGGCAGGACCAGATCGTGCTGATCACCCCGGACACCATCGACATCACCGACTTCGACGGTCAGCCGGCCAGCGGCAAGGACTTCCACATCGACTGGGACTCGTCGGCCGCGGAGAAGGGTGGCTACGACTGGTTCATGCTCAAGGAGATCGAGGAGCAGCCGCAGGCCATCGCCGACACGCTGCTCGGCCGGCTCACCGAGAGCGGCGAGATCGCCCTCGACGAGGTCCGCCTCAGCGAGCAGGACCTGCGCGACGTCGACAAGATCTTCATCGTCGCCTGCGGCACCTCCTACCACGCCGGCCTGGTCGCCAAATACGCCATCGAGCACTGGACCCGCATCCCCTGCGAGGTGGAGCTGGCGAGCGAGTTCCGCTACCGCGACCCGGTGCTGGACCGGTCCACGCTGATCGTGGTGATCTCGCAGTCCGGCGAGACGATGGACACGCTGATGGCGCTGCGCCACGCCAAGGAGCAGAAGGCCCGCGTGCTGGCCATCTGCAACACCAACGGCTCCACCATCCCGCGCGAGTCCGACGCGGTGCTCTACACCCACGGCGGCCCGGAGATCGCCGTCGCCTCCACCAAGGCGTTCCTCACCCAGGTCGTGGCCTGCTACCTGATCGGCCTGCACCTGGCCCAGGTGCGCGGCATCAAGTTCGCCGACGAGGTGGGCGCCGTGGTGGCCCAGCTCCAGGAGATGCCCGCCAAGCTGCGCGAGCTGCTGGACCGGATCGAGCCGGTCCGCGAGCTGGGGCGTGAGCTGAAGTCCGAGCCGACCGTGCTGTTCATCGGCCGGCACGTGGGCTACCCGGTGGCGCTCGAAGGCGCGCTGAAGCTCAAGGAGCTGGCGTACATGCACGCCGAGGGCTTCGCCGCCGGCGAGTTGAAGCACGGCCCGATCTCGCTGATCGACAAGGGCACGCCGGTGATCTGCATCGTGCCGTCGCCGGTCGGCCGGGGCATGCTGCACGACAAGGTCGTCTCCAACATCCAGGAGGTACGCGCCCGCGGCGCCCGCACGATCGTGATCGCCGAGGAGGGCGACCAGGCGGTGGTCCGCTACGCCGACCACCTGATCTACGTGCCGCGTACGCCGACGCTGCTGGCGCCGCTGGTGACCACGGTGCCGTTGCAGGTGCTGGCCGCCGAGATCGCCGCCGCCCGCGGGCACGACGTCGACCAGCCCCGGAACCTGGCCAAGTCGGTCACCGTCGAGTAGCCGATCTCGTCCACGGTCCCTCCGCCCGGTCGACCGGGCGGAGGGACCGCGCCGTCTCTGCCTGCTCATCGGCCCAGCACGATCCGTGCCATGCCGTCCAGCGCCGGGTTGTCCGGATCCCAGTAGCCGGTGTGGCCGTGCGGGGCGCTCGGGAAGCGCCGGCCGCCGAAGCCCGGCCCGCTCGGGTCGGCGCCGAACCAGAGCCGCTCGCCGTGCCCGCCGAGCACGGCGAACGCCGGGCCGAGCGGCGTGCCGGCCAGCAGCGCGCGGCGGGCCAGCTCGTCCGGCGGGCGGGCCAGCCGGATCACGTCGTCCGGCGCGGTCGACGACCAGACCTGCCCGGCGGGCATCCGCAGGTCGGCGGCGTGGTCCACGCCGACCCCGGGCGAACCGACGAAGACCAGCGCGTCAGCGCCCAACCCGTGGTCGCGGGCGGCGGCGCCGACCACGAGCGAGCCGTAGCTGTGCCCGAGCACCGTCTGCCGGGCCGGTGGCCCCTCGTGCGCGGCCCGCAGCCCCTCCTGGAACCGGTGCAGCGCCGGGCCGGCGTCCTCGGCCTGCCGGGTGCCCGCCGCCTCGGTGAGGAGGTCGGGCGCGTCGTAGTCCAGCCAGAGCACCGCCGCCGCCTCCTCGCCCGGCCCGAGCGCCGCGCACCGCTGCAACACCCGGGCCGCCCGGCCCAGCTCGGCCGGCGCATCGGCGAGATCCGAGGTCATGCCCGGGACGTAGGTGAGCACCGAGGCGGCGCGGTCCGGGTTGCCGAGCGCCACCACCGCGCGGCCGTCGCCGGCCGGATCCAGACCCAGCAGGTACGCCCGGGGCGCCCCGCCCGCGGCCAGCCGCTCGCTGAGCCCGTCCAGCCCGCGCAGCGCCGCCTCGACAGCGGCGAGCCGGACCCGCCGCGACGCCTCCAGCGGCCCGGCCGGAAGCGGGTGCAGCAGGGCGAGCCGCCGCACGAGCAACTGCTCGCGCCGATCGCCGAGCAGCAGCCGGTTCGCCTGGTCCCGGGCGGCGGCCGGAAGCCCGTCGAGACGCCCGATCCGGCCCGGTTCCCGCCCCACCAGCCATCGCCGCTCGGCCGCGCTCAGACCGGCCCACCAGCGGCTCACCTCGGCCGGGCCGGCACCGGGCCCGGGCCGCCACGCGGGCGGGACGCTCACCCAGCCGCGTACCGCAGCGGTGGTCAGTTCCGCCAGCCTGCCGGCCGCCTCCCGGTCGGCGGCGCCGGCGAGCGTCAGTGCGTCCCGGATCCCGGCCCGCGCGTGGACCACGGTCGGCCCGGTCCGCGTCACCCGGGCCGGGTCGGGCCGGACCGCGCCGGTGCGGTCGACGAGCAGGCCACCGGACTCGGCGCGGGCCACCTCGGCGCCGAGCCGGGCCTTCGCCGCGCCCAGCCGGGCACCGAACTCGGCGAGCACCTGGTCGACCTCGACCAGGGCGGGGAGCACGTCGGTGAGGTCGGTGCGCAGGTCCCCGATCCGCCGCTGCGCCGCCGTCGAGGCCGCGCCCGACCACCCGGGCCGGAGCGCGCCGATCCGGGCGGTCAGCGCGTCGGCGCGCCGCCGTACCGGCGCGGCCAGGCTCCGCCACGCCGCACCGGCGGCGGCCCAGGCGCCCGTGTCGGCCCGCCAGAGCTGCGCGTAGCCGACCGGCGCGTCCGCCGCGCCGGCGGGACCGTCGCTCACCGGAGCACCCCGGTGAGGCGGCGGGCGGCGCGTTCGTCGACCGCCTCGTAGCCGTCCGCCCCTCGGCGCAACGCCTGAGCGGTGTCTGCCACCCGGGCGCCGAGCGCGCCGGACCAGCGCCGCACGGCCGATTCCAGGTCGGCCAGCGCGACAGCGGATCGCCAGCCGTCCGGTGCCGCCACCAGCAACGACTCCGGCGCCGCGCCCGGCCCGCGGGCCAGCCGGTACGCGTCGTCGGCCAGCTCGCGCGCCACCGTGCGCAGCAGCTCCGGGTCGACGTCGAACAGTCTCTCCACCACGTGACCTCCCTCGCCCGGCGCCACCGGCCGGCTCCGGACACCGGGACGCTAGGCGGCACCCGACGGCGGTCGCCGACCCCTGTGGACAACGGTCCGGGTTATCCACAGGGGTTGTCCGCCAGCCGGTCCCCGGCGCGTACCGCCGGTAGGGTGAGGCCGTGATCGGGGCAGCCGCGGGCGGAAGCTGAGCCGGCGCGACGAGCGGGGCGGGGTGGCATGAGACAGGTGTGGCGTGTCGCGGACGTTCGCGCTGCGGAAGCGGGCCTGATGGCCACCCTTCCGGCCGGCGCGCTCATGCAGCGGGCCGCGGCCGGGCTGGCCCGCCGCTGCGCGTTGCTGCTGGCCGACCGGGGCGGCGTCTACGGCGCCCGGGTGCTGCTGCTCGTCGGGTCCGGCGACAACGGCGGCGACGCCCTGTTCGCGGGCGCGCACCTGGCCCGCCGGGGCGCGGCGGTGACCGCGCTGCTCCTCACGCCGGGCCGGGCGCACGCCGAGGGCCTCACCGCCCTGCGCGCCGCCGGCGGGCGCGTGGCCGACCGGCCGCCCGCGGTGGTCGACCTGGTGCTCGACGGCATCGTGGGCATCGGCGGCACCGGTGGGCTTCGCGAGACGGCCGAGCAACTGGCCGCGAGCCTGACCGGGCAGCGCGGGCGCGACGGCACGCCCGCAACGGTGGTCGCTGTCGACGTGCCGAGCGGAGCCGCTGTCGACACCGGCCACGTCCCGCTCACCGACGCCGGGCGGCCCCGGGCGGTCCGCGCCGACGTGACAGTCGCCTTCGGCGCGCTCAAGCCGGCACTGGTCGTCGGCCCGGCCGCCGAGCTGGCCGGGGAGGTCGAGCTGGTCGACATCGGGCTGACGCCGTGGCTGCGCGGCACGCCGGCGCTCCAGGTGATCGAGCAGGCGGACGTGGCCGACTGGTGGCCGGCGCTGGGCGCGTCGTCGGAGAAGTACTCCCGGGGCGTGGTCGGCGTGGCCACCGGCTCGGCCACCTACCCGGGCGCCGCGGTGCTCTCGGTCGCCGGGGCGCTCGCCGGTCCCACCGGCCTGGTCCGCTACGCCGGGAGCGCCAAGGGCGAGGTGCTGCACCAGCACCCGTCGGTGATCGCCACCGGCCGGGTCGCCGACGCCGGCCGGGTCCAGGCGTGGGTCTGCGGCTCCGGGCTGGGCACCGGCGAGGACTCGGCCGCCGAGCTGCGGGCGGTGCTCGCCGCGCCGGTGCCGGTGGTCCTCGACGCGGACGCGCTGACGCTGCTCGTCGGCGGAAAGCTGGCCGACCGGCTGCGCGGCCGGGACGCGCCGATCGTGGTGACCCCGCACGACCGGGAGTACGCCCGGCTCTGCGGCGAGATGCCGGGGGAGGACCGGGTCGCCGCCGCCCTGCGGCTCGCCGCCTGGATGAACGCGGTGGTGCTGCTCAAGGGCGACCGCACGGTCATCGGCACGCCCGACGGCCGGGCGTACGTGAACCCGACCGGCACCCCGGTGCTCGCCACCGGCGGCACCGGCGACGTGCTGGCCGGGTTGCTCGGTTCGCTGCTCGCCGCCGGGCTGGCCCCGGAGCGGGCGGCCGGCGCCGCGGCGTACCTGCACGGGCTGGCCGGCCGGGAGGCGGCGCGCGGCGGTCCGGTGACCGCGCCCGACGTGGCCGCCGCGTTGCGTCCGGTTCTGACCCGGCTGGGCTGATCCGGGCGGCGACGACCGGTGGCGACGGGCACCGCCCGCACGGCTCACGGCTCTGATGATCACTGACGGAAGTAGGCTGAGGACATGTGGCAGTCGGAGGTGCGCGTCGACCTGGACGCGATCCGGGAGAACGTGACCCGGCTCAAGGCCGGCACCAGCGCCGAGCTGATGGCGGTGGTCAAGGGCGACGGGTACGGCCACGGCATGGTGCCGGCCGCCCGCGCGGCGCTCGACGCCGGGGCGGACCAGCTCGGCGTCTGCACGCTGGACGAGGGGCTGCGGCTGCGCGAGGAGGGCATCACCGCGCCGGTGCTGGCCTGGCTGCTCAGCCCCGGGGTGCCGCTGCACGACGGGATCACCGTCGGCGTCGACCTCGGCTGCGCCAGCCTCACCCAGCTCGACGAGATGATCCAGGCGAGCCGCCGGGCGGGCCGTCCGGCCCGGCTGCATCTCAAGATCGACACCGGGCTGGCCCGGGGCGGCGCCACCGTCGCCGACTGGCCGACGTTGCTGGAGGCCGCCGCGAAGGCCCAGGCCGACGGCCTGGTCGAGGTGGTCGGCGTGTGGAGCCACTTCGTGTACGCGGACTCGCCCGGCCACCCCACCACCGACCGCCAGCTCGCCGTGTTCCAGGAAGGGCTGGAGATGGTGACGCGGGCCGGCCTGCGCCCGCGCTACCGGCACCTGGCCAACTCGGCCGCCACGCTGACCCGGCCGGACACCCACTTCGACCTGGTCCGTCCCGGCATCGCCGTCTACGGCCTGTCGCCGGTCGCGGGCGAGCAGTTCGGTCTGCGTCCGGCGATGACCGCCCGCGCCCGGGTGATGCTCACCAAACGGGTGGCGGCCGGCACCGGCGTCTCCTACGGCCACACCTACCTCACCGAGCAGGAGGCCAACCTGGCGGTGGTGCCGCTCGGCTACGCCGACGGGGTGCCCCGGCACGCCTCCAACACCGGGCCGGTGCAGCTCGCCGGCAAGCGCCGGGCCATCTCCGGGCGGGTCTGCATGGACCAGTTCGTGGTCGACTGCGGCGACGACGAGGTGGCCGACGGCGACGTGGCGACGCTGTTCGGCAGCGGGGCGGACGGCGAGCCCACCGCCGACGACTGGGCCGAGGCCGTCGGCACCATCAACTACGAGATCGTGACCCGTTTCGGTGGCGTGCGCGTGCCCCGCGTATACGACGGCGAGCGCGCATGAGTGTCCGGTTGCCGCGACCGCGTACCGCCGCCGGCAAGGTGGCCGGGCTGGTCGGCGCCGCCGTCGGCGTGGCCGCCGCCGGGCTCGCGGCGGGCGTGGTCAGCGAGCGGGTGCTGGTCCGCCGGCTCAAGAACGACCCCGCCGACCGGTACGCCGACGAGGTCTTCGGCGAGCAGCGCTACGACGAGGCGTACCGGCTGGAGATGCCGGACGGCACCGACATCCACGTGGAGGTGGTCGAGCCGGCCCGCCCGGTCGCCGGGCACCCGACGGTGGTGCTGGTGCACGGGTTCTGCCTGGACATGGGCACGTTCCACTTCCAGCGCAAGCGGCTCGCCGAGCGCGGCGACTACCGGGTGGTCGCGTACGACCAGCCGGGGCACGGCCGCTCGGGCCGGCTGGAGAGCGGCGAGTACGACCTGACCGCGCTGGGCCACACGCTGCGCCGGGTGCTCGACGAGGTGGCCCCGGACGGCCCGCTGGTGCTGGTGGGGCACTCCATGGGCGGCATGACGATCATGGCGCTGGCCGAGCTGTACCCGGAGATGTTCGGCGACCGGGTGGTCGGCACCGTGCTGATGGCCACCTCGGGCGGCCTCGCGGCGGAGACCAAGCTGGTGGCGCCCGCGCTGCTCGGCCGCGTCGGCTCGCCGGTGCTCTACATGATGAGCAACGCCACCCGGTACGGCGGCACCGTCATCGACCGGGCCCGCCGGTCGACCTCGAACGTGGCCTGGCTGCTCACCCGCAAGTACGGCTTCGGCACCTCGAAGCCGAGCCCGGCCCTGGTGTCGTACGTCGAGACGATGAACTCGCGCACCTCGGCCGACACGGTCACCCGCTACCTGCGCACGATCGCCACCCACCACCGGTTCCCGGCGCTGGCCGCACTGGCCGGCACGCCGGTGCTGGTGATCGTGGGAGACAAGGACATGATCACGCCGGTGACGCACTCCGAGGAGATCGTCCGGCGGCTGCCGCACGCCGAGTTCGTGAAGATCCACGACAGCGGGCACGTGGTGATGCTGGAGCACGCCGACGAGGTGAACGCGGCGCTGGAGAGGTTCCTGGATTCGCTATGACAGTGGGCGTGGAGCTGAAGACCGTCGACGACACCCACGAGTTCGGGCGGCGGCTGGCCGGTGTGCTGCGCGCCGGTGACCTGCTGCTGCTCAGCGGCCCGCTCGGGGCCGGCAAGACGGCGCTGACCCAGGGCATCGGCGCCGGCCTCGGCGTACGCGGGGACATCACCTCGCCCACCTTCGTCATCGCGCGGGTGCACCGGCCCGACCCGGCGCGGGGCGGCCGGGTGACGCTCGTGCACGCCGACGCGTACCGCCTGGGTGAGGCCGCCGACCCGCGCGCGGAGATCGACGACCTCGACCTGGACGCCTCGGTGGACGAGGCGGTCACAGTGGTGGAGTGGGGCGAGGGGATGGTCGAGCAGCTGGTCGACGCGCACCTGCGGGTACGCATCGACCGCCGTGACGACGACACCCGGGCGGTCACGCTGGAGCCGGTCGGCGGCGACTGGGCCGCCCGGGTCGCCGAACTGTCCTGAGTCAGGGCTGAAGGGGCATCGTCCAGCAGTTGGAGTAGGCGGTGCGCCCGGCAAGCCGGTCGGTCAGCCAGGCCACGGCGTCGCCCTGGTCGGTGATGAGCGGCGCCAGGTGGTTGGTGAGGAGCTTGTCCCCGAGGTTGGGCAGGCTGACGGCCTGGTAGGTCACGGCGCCGCCCTTGCGGCACCAGTCGACAGCCAGTTGACGGGCCTGCCGGTGGGGCACGATGTCGTCCTGGACGCCGGTCGCCACGCGTACCGGGCCGGCGGGCTTGAGCGTGCCGATGCGCTGCCGGTCGAGGACGGCGCTCGCCTCGGGCGAGGCGGCGATGACGGCGGTGAGGGACCGGCCGCCGATGATCCATTTGCTGCTCTTGGTGAACGCGTACCGGAGGATCGCGTCCCCGACGCACATGGTCGAGGTGTCGCTGAGCGCCGCTCGGCCGGCGTCGTTGACGTTCGCCTCGATGACGTCCCGCACGGCCGGGTCGGACTGGGCGAAGCCGTTGAGCGACCAGCCCAGCGCTCCCGCCAGCGCGCTGCCGTCGATGCCGCCGATGACAGCCGTCAGGTCGGCGGGAGGCGCGCCGACGTAGGTGCCGGCCAGCGGTACGTCGGGCGCGTAGGCGGGCTGGAGCTCGGCGGCGGCGGCGCTGGCGCCGCCACCCTGGCTGTAGCCGTACAGGCCGACGCGGGACCGGTCGGTGACCGATGCTCCCGGCACCGTGCGGGCGGCGCGGGCCGCGTCGAGCAGGGCTCGCCCTTCGTCGAGGCGGTTGACGTACGTGTGCAGCCGGTCGGTCGCGCCCAGGCCGACGTAGTCGGTGACGACGACAGCGGCGCCGGTGGCGAGGAGGCGGTAGATCGCCAGCGCCTCGTAGCCGACGGACAGGGTGTCGCCGGTGAGGGTGAGCGGATGTTGCAGGGCGAACGAGGGTGCGCACTGGTCGCCCTGCCCCATGGTGCCGGAGGCGACGGCGACCAGCGGGCGCGGTCCGGTGCCCCGCCACGCCGCCCACGGTTCGATGTAGGCGCCGGTCACGCCGACGGCCCGGCCGTTGGAGTCGGTGGACCGGTACATCAGCCGGGTGGCGGTGCCGGGCATCGGGCGGCCGTCGAGTCCGGGAATGCTCAGGCCGAGCGGCAGCGGCTCGGTACGGATCAGCGTGCCGTTGGTGGCGGGCAGGTCGGCGGGTGGGTGGTAGAAGGCGGGGATGGTCACGCCGCGGGAGACCACCGGCGTGGTGCCGTCGGCGGACGCGGGTGAGCCGGGTCCGGCCAGGTACACGGCTGCCGCCGCGGCGACGGCCAGGATCCGGAGGCCGAC
>NZ_WBKS01000166.1:0-11049 GCF_008868145.1 Micromonospora sp. AMSO1212t | reverse complement strand
GGCGCCGGCGGCCTGGGCGGCGCGCAGGCAGTAGAACGCGCCGGAACGGGCGTGCAGCAGCGCCGGGTCGGTCGGCCGCAGCGCGGCGGCCACCGCGGCGTCGCCCTCGTGACCGGCCGACTCGACAGTGAAGTACCCCTCGCCGAAGCCGGACAGCCACCGCCCGGCCAGGTCGAGCAGCCGGCTGGTCAGCTGCGCGTCGAACAGGGCCAGCGCCTGCGCCCCCGTCAACGGCCCGCCGTCGGGCAGCGGTTCGCCGAGGTCGCGCCGCTGGTCGGGCGCCCCGAGCGCGGCCAGTTCGGCCCGGAGCCGGTCGTCGAGATCGTGCGGGGTGGTCACGCGGACAGCATTACCGACTCGGGCCCGCCTCGCCCACTCGGACACGTTCCGCCCGGCGTGGCTCAGACCTGGCCACACTCCTGCGGGCAGCCTCCGTCGGAGACCTTCAGCACCAGGTCCCGCAGTGTGGCCAGTTCGTCGGTGCTCAGTCCGTCGAGGAGTCGGGAGTCCGACATCACCTGGCGGAGCCGGTCGCGTACCTGCCGCCCCCGCACGGTGACCACGAGAGCCTTCTGCCGCCGGTCGGCCGGGTCGGTACGCCGTTCCACCAGCCCGGCCTGCTCCAGCTTGTCGACCAGGCCGGTGACGTTGGACCTGTCGCAGCCGAGCTGCTCGGCGAGGTCACGGGCCGGCAGAGGGCGGTCCGGGTCCAGCTGGTGCAGCGCCCGGGCGACCGCCGGGGTGAGGCCCAGCGCCGCGATCCCCTCGTCCTGGTGGTGCCGCATCGCGGCGGCGACGTGCAGGATCCGGCGCATGGTCGCCCCGGCCAGGCCGGCCCGGTCGCGGGCGGTGGAAACGGTGGAATGCGCCATCCGTTCATGTTATGGCGAAGTCGATCTTCGATCAGCCGAACGGTCAGGCACCTCGTGCAACCGATTGCCGATCATGAAGCGCTGTTCGGCGAGAACTGCCGGCCGGTCGTCCGCGCGCCACGTTCCGGCCACCGACGACCGCGCGACTGCCCGGAACTCGGCGCGGCCGGACGCGCGCCCGCCGGTCCGGCCGGTCAGCCGGCCAGGAACGAGAAGCGCACCTGACGGTCGGGGTTGTCCCCGTTGGTGTCGACCAGGCAGATCGACTGCCAGGTGCCGAGCTGGAGCCGCCCGCCGAGCACCGGCAGCGTCGCGTACGGCGGCACGAACGCCGGCAGCACGTGGTCGCGGCCGTGCCCGGGTGAGCCGTGCCGGTGCCGCCACCTGTCGTCGGTGGGGAGCAGGTCGTCGAGCGCCCGCAGCAGGTCGTCGTCGGACCCGGCGCCGGTCTCGATGATCGCCAGCCCGGCGGTGGCGTGCGGGACGAAGACGTGCAGCAGGCCGTCGCCGGCCCCGGACACGAACCGCTCGGCCTCGCTCGTGATGTCCCGGACGGTCGGCCGGGAGCCGGTCCGGACGGTGATCACCTCACTGCGCATACGGCGCATTCTGCCGCAGTGCCCGGTTCGCCGCCGCGTCCGCCGATAGCGCATCCGGTGATCGCGCAAAGTTACTGATGGGTACCTGTGTTCAGCGTCGCGTCTGGGGGTGGGAGAGGTGACGACACGCGCCACCAGGGGGCAGGATGGCGCTAGAGACCTATCCCACACAGAACCGAGGGAACGCCTGTGGCTACGGAACGCAAGCGCCCGGTGATCACCGCTGGTCTGCCGAGCCAGCTTCCGGACATCGACCCTGAAGAGACCAGCGAATGGGTCGAGTCGCTCGACGGTGTCATCGACGAGCGCGGGACAAAGCGAGCCCGCTACGTCATGCTGCGCCTGCTGGAGCGGGCCCGCGAGCGGCAGGTCGGGGTGCCGTCCCTGACCACCACCGACTACATCAACACGATCCCGCCGGAGCGCGAACCGTGGTTCCCGGGTGACGAGCACGTCGAGCGGCGGCTGCGGGCGTACATCCGGTGGAACGCCGCGATGCTGGTGCACCGGGCGCAGCGCCCGGAGATCGGCGTCGGTGGGCACATCTCCACGTTCGCCAGCTCGGCGTCCCTCTACGAGGTGGGCTTCAACCACTTCTTCCGGGGCAAGAACCACCCGGGCGGCGGTGACCAGATCTACTACCAGGGTCACGCCTCCCCCGGCATGTACGCGCGGGCGTTCCTGGAGGGGCGGCTCAGCGAGAGCCAGCTCGACGGCTTCCGGCAGGAGCTGTCGCATCCCGGTGGCGGGCTGCCGTCGTACCCGCACCCGCGGCTGATGCCGGACTTCTGGGAGTTCCCCACCGTCTCCATGGGCCTGGGGCCGCTGAACGCCATCTACCAGGCGCGGTTCAACCGCTACCTGCACCACCGGGGCATCAAGGACACCTCCCAGCAGCACGTCTGGGCGTTCCTGGGCGACGGTGAGATGGACGAGGTCGAGTCGCTCGGCGCGATCGGCGTGGCCGCCCGCGAGGAGCTGGACAACCTCACCTTCGTGATCAACTGCAACCTGCAGCGCCTGGACGGGCCGGTCCGCGGCAACGGCAAGGTCATGCAGGAGCTGGAGGCGTTCTTCCGGGGCGCCGGCTGGAACGTCATCAAGGTGGTCTGGGGCCGGGAGTGGGATCCGCTGCTCGCCGCGGACACCGACGGCGCGCTGGTCAACCTGATGAACACCACGCCCGACGGTGACTACCAGACCTACAAGGCGGAGTCCGGGGCGTACGTGCGGGAGCACTTCTTCGGCCGTGACCCGCGGACCCGCAAGATGGTCGAGGGGCTGACCGACGACGAGATCTGGAACCTCAAGCGGGGTGGCCACGACTACCGCAAGCTCTACGCGGCCTACAAGGCGGCCACGGAGCACACCGGCCAGCCGACCGTGATCCTCGCCAAGACGATCAAGGGCTGGACGCTCGGTTCGCACTTCGAGGGCCGCAACGCCACGCACCAGATGAAGAAGCTGACGCTGGACGACCTGAAGCTCTTCCGCGACCGCCTCTACCTGGACATCCCGGACAAGCAGCTGGAGGAGAACCCGTACCTCCCGCCGTACTACACCCCGGGCGAGAAGTCGGACGAGATCACGTACCTGAAGGACCGGCGTCAGCAGCTCGGCGGCTACCTGCCCACGCGCAGCACCGCGCGCAAGACGCTGACCATCCCGGGCACCGAGCGGTTCTCCGACGTCAAGCGCGGGTCCGGCAAGCAGAAGGTCGCCACCACGATGGCGTTCGTCCGCCTGCTCAAGGACATCATGAAGGACAAGGAGTTCGGCAAGCGCTGGGTGCCGATCATCCCGGACGAGGCCCGTACCTTCGGTATGGACTCGCTCTTCCCGACCCAGAAGATCTACTCGCCGCACGGCCAGCGCTACACCTCGGTGGACCGGGAGCTTTTCCTGTCCTACAAGGAGTCGACCACCGGCCAGATCCTGCACGAGGGGATCAACGAGGCCGGGTCGGTGGCCTCGTTCACCGCCGCGGGCACGGCGTACGCCACCCACGGCGAGCCGATGATCCCGCTGTACATCTTCTACTCGATGTTCGGCTTCCAGCGCACCGGCGACGGGTTCTGGGCGGCGGCGGACCAGATGGCGCGGGGCTTCGTGCTCGGCGCCACCGCCGGCCGGACCACGCTCAACGGTGAGGGCCTCCAGCACGAGGACGGCCACTCGCTGCTGCTCGCCGCCACCAACCCGGCGGTGGTCTCCTACGACGCGGCGTTCGCCTTCGAGCTGGCGCACATCGTGGAGAACGGCCTGCACCGGATGTACGGCGAGGAGCAGGAGAACATCTTCTACTACCTCACCATCTACAACGAGCCGATCTTCCAGCCGGCCGAGCCGGAGGGCGTGGACGTCGAGGGCATCCTCAAGGGCATCCACCGCTACTCCCCCGCGCCGCAGGTCGGCGACGACGCGCCGAAGGCGAACATCCTCGCCTCCGGCACCGGCATGCAGTGGGCGCTCAAGGCCCAGCAGCTGCTCGCCGAGGACTGGGGCGTATCAGCCGACGTGTGGTCGGTGACGTCCTGGACCGAGCTGCGTCGTGACGCGGTGGAGTGCGAGGAGCACAACCTGCTCAACCCGGGCGAGGAGCCGCGGGTGCCGTACATCGCACGGAAGCTGGCCGACGCCGACGGGCCGAAGGTCGCGGTGAGCGACTGGATGCGCGCGGTACCGGACCTGATCGCCCGCTGGGTACCCGGGGACTACACCTCGCTCGGCACCGACGGCTTCGGCATGTCGGACACCCGGCACGCGCTGCGCCGCCACTTCCACGTGGACGCCGAGTCGGTCGCGGTCGCCACGCTGCGCCAGCTCGCGCTGCGCGGCGTGGTGCCGGCCCACGTGCCGGCCGACGCGGCCCGCAAGTACGCGCTGGACGACGTCAACGCCGCCCCGGTCGGCGAGACCGGCGGCGACAGCTAGTACCCGTCACACGAGAAGGGCCCGGCGCCAGGCGCGCCGGGCCCTTCTCGTCCCCCGATGCGACGACGGCCCGGCGTCCCTGGCGGGAACGCCGGGCCGCCACCATCGCGGGCGACGCCGGGACGGGCTCGGTCAGCCGACGGCGGCCAGGTCGGTCAGCCGGGCCAGCGAGTCCTCCAGGTCGGCGCCGACCCGGCGCAGGCCGAGCCGGAGCAGGGCCGCCTTGACGGGTCCGGCGGGCCACCGCACGACGATCAGGCGTACGACGGTGCCGCCGGCCTCCTCGTCCGGGGTCAGCTGGACGTAGATCTCGGTGCGCGCCTCGGCCCGGGCGCCGGCGCCCTTCGCGCGTTCGCGCCAGCCGATCAGGGTCGGCTCCTGGAAGGCGATCACCTCGGCCTCGTGCGCGGCGCCGCGTCCGGCCTGGACCAACTGCCGCCGCCCGAATCCCTCCCCGGACAGGACTTCGGCCGCGCGGACTCCCGCCAGCCAGGCCGGCAGCTGCTCGGCTCGCTGCACGACGTCCCAGACCACTTCCACCGGCGCCGCCACGTGTGCGCTGCGTTCCACGAGGATCATGAGTATCTTTCCCCCACTTAAATCACATCCGCGATATTCGGCACTCTATGTGTAAATCGGACTTAAGCGGACGGGTTCGGATAAGACACGCCGAACGCCCTTGCGCTGCCCACTCATCCCGGCCTATGGCGCGGCGGTCCGTCGAGCCCTAGAGTCGCGAGCACGCTTCATGTCTTGGAGGGTGCCTTGACGACCGCGCCGATGCCCGAGTTCCCCGCCGGCTTCCGCTGGGGTGTCTCCACCTCCGCGTACCAGATCGAGGGTGCGACCACCGCCGACGGTCGCGGGCCGTCCATCTGGGACACGTTCGCCCACTCCCCCGGCCGGATCGCCGACGGCAGCACCGGCGACGATGCGTGCGACCACTACCACAGGTACGCCGAGGACACCGCGCTGCTGGCCGGGCTGGGGGTGTCCGCGTACCGGTTCTCGATCGCCTGGCCCCGGATCCAGCCGGCCGGCGCCGGCCCGGCCAACGCCGCCGGTCTGGACTTCTACGACCGGCTGGTGGACGGCCTGCTCGACGCCGGCGTGGACCCGGTCGCCACGCTGTTCCACTGGGACCTGCCGCAGGCTCTGGAGGACGCCGGCGGCTGGCTGAACCGGGACACCGCCGCCCGCTTCGCCGAGTACGCCGACCTGACCGCGGCCCGCCTCGGCGACCGGGTGAAGCTCTGGATCACGCTCAACGAGCCGTTCATCCACATGAGCCTCGGCCACGGCACGGGCGAGCACGCCCCCGCCCGGACGCTGCTGTTCGACGCCTTCCCGGTGGCCCACCACCAGCTCCTCGGGCACGGTCTCGCGGTCGCCGCGCTTCGTGCCCGCAGCACGTCCCCGGTGGCGATCGCCAACAACTACTCCCCGGTGCGGCTCGCCGGCGACACCGACGCGGACCGGGCCGCCGCCGCGGCGTACGACGCGCTGCACAACCGACTGTTCACCGAGCCGCTGCTCGGACGCAGCTACCCGGACGCGCTCGGCCCCGACCCGGCCGTGGTGCGCGACGGCGACCTGGACGTCATCGCCGCCCCGATCGACGTACTCGGCGTCAACTACTACAACCCGACGGGCATCCGGGCGCCGGAGGCGGATTCGCCGCTGCCGTTCGAGATCGTGCCGCTGGACGGCTACCCGCGCACCGCGTTCGACTGGCCGGTGGCCCCGGACGGTCTGCGTGAGCTGCTGCTCCAGCTGCACGAGCGGTACGGCGACGCGCTGCCGCCGATCCAGGTCACCGAGAGCGGCTGCGCGTACGACGACGCGCCCGGCGCCGACGGCCGGGTGCACGACCCGGAGCGGATCGCGTACCTGGACGGGCACGTGCGCGCCGTGCACCAGGCGATGGCCGAGGGCGTGCCGGTGACCGGGTACTTCGTCTGGTCGCTGCTGGACAACTGGGAGTGGGCCGAGGGCTTCACCAAGCGGTTCGGCCTGGTGCACGTCGACTTCGACACGCAGCGGCGGACGCCGAAGTCGTCGTACACATGGTTCCGGGACCTGGTCCGGCGATGACCACCGTGAACCCGACGCCGGCCTCGCTGCCGGCGGCGCTCGCCGAGCCGACCGTCCCGGTGCGGCGGGGCTGGATCGCGCTGATATTCGCGGCCAACCTGGGCGTCTGGATGGCGTTCTTCACCCCGATCCAGGTGCTGCTGCCGCAGCAGGTGGAACGGATCGCCCCGGCCGACAAGGAGGCCATGCTGGCGGTGGTCACCGGCATCGGCGCGCTCGCCGCGGTGCTGGCGAACCCGCTGGCCGGGGCGCTGTCCGACCGCACGTCGCTGCGGCTGGCCAACCGGCACTTCGGCCGCCGGCACGTCTGGACCGCGCTCGGCGCGGTGATCGGCGCGCTCGCCCTGGTGCTGCTGGCCCGGCAGAACACCATCGCCGGGGTGGCGGTGGCCTGGGTGGCCGCGCAGGTCT
This sequence comes from Micromonospora sp. AMSO1212t, assembly GCF_008868145.1. Taxonomy (NCBI): domain Bacteria; kingdom Bacillati; phylum Actinomycetota; class Actinomycetes; order Micromonosporales; family Micromonosporaceae; genus Micromonospora; species Micromonospora sp. AMSO1212t. The sequence continues at coordinate 4,139 of NZ_WBKS01000166.1, read as the reverse complement.
GCTTCAACGCGATGCTGGCCAGCCTCACCGCCGCGATCCCGGACCGGGTGCCGGTGGCGCAGCGCGGCGGCGTGTCCGGCTGGGTGGGCATCCCGCAGGCACTGGGCCTGGTGCTCGGCGCCGTGCTGGTGACCGCCGTGGTCACCGGGAACGCCGCCGGGTACGCGGCGATCGCGCTCGCCGTGCTGCTGCTGTCGCTGCCGTTCGCGCTGCTGACCCAGGACGACCCGCTGCCCCGGGAGCACCGGCCCCCGCTGCGCCTGCGGTCCCTGTTCGCCTCGATGTGGATCAGCCCGCGCCGCCACCCCGACTTCGCCTGGGCCTGGTTCACCCGGTTCCTGGTGCAGACCGGCAACGCGCTGGGCACGCTGTACCTGCTCTACTTCCTCACCGACGGGGTACGGGTGGCCGACCCCGAGGGCTCCCTGCTGGTGCTGATCCTGCTCTACACGGTCGGCATGATGCTCACCGCTGTGGTCGCCGGGCGCATGTCCGACCGCTCCGGCCGACGCAAGGTCTTCGTGATCGCCTCCGGGCTGATCATGGCGGTGGCGGCGGTGCTGCTCGCGGTGGCGCCGACCTGGCCGATGGCGATGGTGGCGGCGCTGCTGCTCGGCGCGGGGTACGGCGTCTACCTGGCGGTGGACGCCGCGCTGATCACGCAGGTGCTGCCCGCCGCGACGAACCGGGCAAAGGACCTCGGCGTGATCAACATCGCCAACTCGGCGCCCCAGGTGCTCGGGCCGGCGCTGTCCGCGCCGATCGTGGTGCACCTCGGCGGCTATCCGACCCTGTACGCGGTCACCGCGGCGGTCACGGTGCTCGGCAGCGCCCTGGTGGTGAAGATCAAGGCGGTGCCCTGACCCGGCCCCCTGCCGGAAACCCGTCGCGGCCCGCCGTAGGCTGGGGGGCGTGACGGTACGTGTACGCTTCGCCCCTTCCCCGACCGGTATGTTCCACGTCGGCGGCGCCCGCTCGGCGCTGCAGAACTGGATCTTCGCCAAGCAGCAGGGCGGGGTGTTCGTGCTGCGCATCGAGGACACCGACGCGGCACGTAACCGGCCCGAGTGGACCGAGGGCATCCTCTCCGCGCTCGACTGGATCGGCATCGCCCGGGGCAGCTACGAGGGCCCGTACTACCAGTCCTCGTACGCGGGCGAGCACCGGGCCGCCGCGCAGCGGCTGTACGAGGGCGGCCGGGCCTACTACTGCGACTGCACCCGCGAGGACGTGCAGGCGCGTACCGGCCCGCAGCAGCGCGGCTACGACGGGTTCTGCCGCGACCGCGGCCTGGAGCCGGGCGAGGGCCGGGCACTGCGCTTCCGTACCCCGGACGAGGGCGAGACCGTGGTGGTCGACCTGGTGCGCGGCGAGCCGACGTTCGAGAACAAGCTGATCGAGGACTTCGTCATCGCCCGCGGTGACGGCTCCCCGGTGTTCCTGCTGGCTAACGTGGTCGACGACATGTCGATGGGGATCACCCACGTGATCCGGGCCGAGGAGCACCTGCCGAACACCCCGAAGCAGCAGCTGCTGTGGGACGCGCTCGGCGTCAAGCCGCCGGTCTGGGCGCACGTGCCGGTGGTGGTGAACGAGAAGCGGCAGAAGCTGTCCAAGCGGCGGGACAAGGTCGCGCTGGAGGCGTACCGGGACGAGGGCTACCTCGCCGACGCGATGCGCAACTACCTGATGCTGCTGGGCTGGGCGCCGTCGGGCGACCGCGAGATCGTGCCCTGGTCGGTGATCGAGGAGGAGTTCCGGCTGGACGAGGTCAACCCGTCCCCGGCGTTCTTCGACGAAAAGAAGCTGCGCGCGTTCAACGGCGACTACATCCGGGCGCTGCCGGTGGCGGACTTCGTCGAGGCGTGCCGGCCGTGGCTCACCGGCACCGGCACCATCGCCCCGCCGCCGTGGCAGCCCGACGAGTTCGACCCGGCCGCGTTCGCCGCGGTGGCCCCGCTCGCGCAGACCCGGATCGCGGTGCTCAGCGAGATCGTGCCGAACGTCGACTTCCTGTTCCTGGCCGACCCGCTGATCGACGAGGCGGCCTGGGCTAAGGCGATGAAGGAGGGCGCCGCCGACCTGCTGGACGCGGCGATCGGCGCGTTCGAGGCGCTGGAGTCCTGGGACGCCGAGTCGCTCAAGGCCACGCTGGAGGCGGTCGGCGCGGAGCGCGGGCTGAAGCTGGGCAAGGCGCAGGCGCCGGTACGCGTCGCGGTCACCGGGCGCACCGTCGGCCTGCCGCTGTTCGAGTCGCTGGAGGTGCTCGGCCGCGACCGTACGCTGACCCGGCTGCGCGCCGCCCGCGTACGCCTGGTCTGAGCGGTCAGCGGCCGGCGGCGCGACGGCGCAGCAGCAGTCCGCCGCCCAGCGCGGCCAGCACCACCACGGCTCCGGCCGCCCACAGCCAGCCCGTACCCCCGTCGTCGTCCGTCCCGGCGGCGGCCGGGGTCGGGCTCGCCGGGGTCGGCGCGGCGCTGGTCGGCGCGACGGTGGTGGGCGCGACGGTGGTGGGCGCCGCGCTCGCCGACGGCGACTCCGCCGGGGTGCCGGTGGTCAGGGTGAACCGGATCTCCCCCTTGACCGGATGGCCGTCGTCGGACGCCAGCCGGTAGGTCACGATGTAGAGACCGGCCGCGCCCGGCCGGAACGGGACCGTCACACGCTTGCCGGAGAAGGCCGGCGGGCCGCCGGTCGCGGCCACGTTGTCCGGGCCGGTGACGGTGACCTCGGTGGTCGCCTCCTTCGGCGTGGCGAGGAACCGCAGCTCGATTCGCTCCGGTGCGACGGCCAGCCGGGCCCCGTCGCGCGGATCACTGCCGGTCAGCGAGTTGTGCGCGGCGGCTGGCGCGGCCGGCAGCAGCGTCGACGCCACCACCACCCCGAGCACCACCGCCCAGGTACGCGCCACACGGGCGACCCTGCCCCCCATGGTTCCCTCCGTCCGGGTAGGATCCGGCCGATGATCATCGACCGTTCATTGGTCGGTCTCAGCTCGCAGATAGTTCCAAATACTCTTCCACCAGCTGCAACCGAGCGCCGTTCTGCGGAGTCTTGTGGTGGACACCGGTCCAGTGTGACCTGCAGCGGAAGCCAGCCATCGAACGGGGCGAGGAGGCGGCGATGATCCGAAGGGTGAGACGGCTGCTGATCGCCGTGACCGGGGGCGTGGCGGCCCTGGCGTGCACGCTGGCCCTGGCCGGCACGGCGGCGGCCCAGGCGGCGCCCAAGCCGAAGCCGGCTCCGACCGGCGTCGACATCAGCGGCGAGCGGCTCGACGCGCCGCTGAAGCTGCGCACCGACACCAGCCCGAACGAGGTCAACCTGGTGATCGACCAGGTCAGGTGGCTGGGTACGACCGGCCAGTTGCGCGGCCCGGCCGCGAAGGATCTGGGTCCGAAGTACACGGTGGTGGTGCTCGCCGCCGCCGGTCCGCAGCGCACCTACGACCTGTTCCCGCTGGCCAAGGGCGGTCCCCGGATCTACCGGCCGGGCAAGCAGCCGGACCTGAGCAGCACCCGGGCCGGCTGGTTCTTCGGCCGGCTCAACATGCCCGAGACGCTGCGCTCGGTCGGCGTGCCGATGCCGGCGCAGTTCGACACGCTCGCCGGCGGCGTCGGCGGCGGCGAACGGGTGCTTCCGGAGGAGGCGCTCGACCCGGTGCACAACCTCGACACCGCGCTCGGCGAACTCCAGCGGCTGCTGCTGCTCAACGTGGGCATCGTGCTGGTCATCACCGCCGGGCTGGCCGGCATCGCGCTGCTGGTCCGCCGCCGCACCCGCTGAACCGCGGCAGGCGCCGCGTCAGCACCAGCGGCGCGGCGGGCGCTCCCGGCGGGTGGTCCGGTTGCTCGGGCGTACCGCGCCGTGACGGTGGCCGCCCGCCCAGCCCGCCAGGCCGCTGCGGCAGCTCCGGTCGGCCGGTTCTTCGTCGGCCGGGTGCGCCGGCTCCGCCGCCCGCTGCCGGGGCACACCCGGCTCGTCCTCGGCGCGCTCCGGCGCCCGGCCGGCCGGCTGCTCCCCCTGCTGGTTGAGGCACGGCCGGCGCGGGTGTGTGGCAGTCGCCGGCTGGTCGTGGCCCCGTCGGCATGCTTCACCCTGGGCGCAACCGTGCTCGGCCTCCCCCTTGGCCATCCCGG
>NZ_WBKS01000165.1:0-11064 GCF_008868145.1 Micromonospora sp. AMSO1212t | reverse complement strand
GGTCAGGGGAGGGGGAAGATCAGGCAGGTTGAGGTGGCGTGGGCTACCAGGCGGCCGGCCGGGTCCGTCAGGCGGGCCTCGGCCAGGGCGGTACGGCGGCCCCGCTGGAGCACGGTGCCCTCGCACCGCAGCAGGCCGCTGTCGACGGTGACGGGGCGCAGGAACTTCACGTTGAGGTCCAGCGACGTGTAGCCGACGCCGGCCGGCAGCGTGGTGTGCACGGCGCACGCCGCGGCGGTGTCCAGCAGCGTGGAGATGACGCCGCCGTGCACGGTGCCGAGCGGGTTGTAGTGGAACTCCTGCGGCAGCAGCTCGACCGCGACGCGGCCCTCCTCGGCCTCCATCCGGGACATGTCGACGAGGTGCATGATCGGCGGTGCGGCCAGCTCGCCGGCGATCATCGCCTGCATCAGCTCCAGGCCGCTGCGCCGGCCCAGGTGCGCGGCGCCGGCCGCCGGGTCGGACCAGGTGAACGTGCGGGTGCGGCCCTGCGTCTGAGTCATGGACTCAGCCTCGCAGCGCGTTGCTGAGTCTGTCAATCAGACCTAGCCTGGTCGGCATGAGACCCGCGGCACTGGACTGGTCGGTGGAGAACTGCACCATCGCGCGCGCCATGGAGATCCTCGGCGAGCGGTGGACCCTCGTCGTGCTGCGCGAGGTCTTCAACGGCGTACGCCGGTTCGACGACATGCGGGTGCGCACCGGCATCCCGCGCCAGGTGCTGACGAACCGGCTCGCCATGCTCGTCGAGCGCGGCGTGCTGCGCCGTGAGCCGTACCGGGAGCCGGGCAGCCGGCCGCGCCACGAGTACCGGCTCACCGAGATGGGCCTGGACCTGTGGCCGGTGCTCGTCGCAGTGCTCGGGTGGGGTGACCGCTACCTGGCCGACCCGGAGGGCTCGCCGCTGAGCGTCGCGCACCGCGACTGCGGCGCCGAGGTCCGGGTCGGGTTGCGCTGCGCCGAGGGGCACGAGATCACCGAGGCGCGCGACGTGCTGCCCCGCCCGGGTCCGGGGGTCCGCCGCCGCAACCCCTGACCGGCTCTGACAGATGGTGTCGATGTTGTTGCTTCGGCGTTACATCGGGCGCCGGTGCGAATCCGGGCAAAGCCATGTCTTGTTTACGATCTTAAATGTGTGAATACTTTGGGCACCCGGGCGGTTTCCCCAGGTCGCCCGGGTTGTCCTCGGGCGTGCCCCCATGACAGCGCCCGTTCACCCCCATTCGGAGGTTGTTACATGCGACCCACGAGGTCCACGCTCCGCCGCGCCGCCGCAGTCGCCGTCGCCGGCACCCTGGTCACCGGCTCGCTGCTCGGCGCACCCGCGCAGGCCGCCCCCACGGCCCTCTCGCCGGACGCCGCCGCCACCCTCGCCGAGAAGCTCGGCGACCGCGCGGCCGGCACGTACGCCGACGCCAGCGGCAAGATGATCGTCACGGTGACCGACACCGCGACCGCCCGCCAGGTGCGCGACGCCGGCGCCATCCCGAAGATCGTGGCGCGCGGCGCGGACAAGCTCAACGCCGCCACCAGCGAGCTGGAGCGCTCCGCGAAGATCCCCGGCACCGCCTGGTGGACCGACCCGGCCACGAACCAGGTCGTCGTCTCCGTCGACAGCACCGTCACCGGCGCCAAGCTGGAGCGGGTCAAGGCCGCCGCCGCCCGTCACAACGGCGCGATCCGCGTCGAGGCCGAGGCCGGCGTGCTGAGCACCCGGATCTCCGGCGGCCAGGCGATCTACGCCGGCGGCGGGGGCCGCTGCTCGCTCGGGTTCAACGTCCGCAGCGGCTCGACCTACTACTTCCTCACCGCGGGCCACTGCACCAACATCTCGTCGAGCTGGTACAGCAACTCCGGGCAGACCAGCCTGCTCGGCACCCGGACCGGCACCAGCTTCCCGGGCAACGACTACGGCATCGTCCGGCACAGCAACTCGGCCAACGCGGCCGGCAACGTCTCGCTCTACAACGGCAGCTTCCAGGACATCACCTCGGCCGGCAACGCGTACGTCGGCCAGTCCGTCCGCCGTTCCGGCAGCACCACCGGCCTGCGCAGCGGCAGCGTCAGCGCGCTGAACGCGACCGTGAACTACGCCGAGGGCAGCGTCTCCGGCCTCATCCGCACCAACGTCTGCGCCGAGCCGGGCGACAGCGGCGGCTCGCTGTTCGCCGGCACCGTCGCGCTCGGCCTCACCTCCGGCGGTAGCGGCAACTGCCGCACCGGTGGCACCACCTACTTCCAGCCGGTCACCGAGGCCCTCAGCCGCTACGGCGTGAGCGTCTTCTGATCCACGCACTCCCACGAACGGGCCGCCGGGTGACCGGCGGCCCGTTCCGCGTACCCGGTCAGGTGCCCGCTCCGAGGCGGCCCGGACCGACCGGCGGGCCGTCCGGCCGGGGCGGCCCGGCCGTCCGGGCCGTCCAGTGCCGGTGGGCCCGCCGCGCGGACAGCACCGCCGCCAGTGGCCAGAGCGTCACCGCGAGCGCTGCCACCCGCTCGGCCAGCCCGGTCCGGGAGCCGCCCGTCACCTCGGCCGCCGACCAGCCGAACAACGCCAGCAGCACCGCCGTGACGGCCAGCGCCACCGGCCGGCGGAACGCCCACGGCGGCCGGCCCAGCGGGGAGGCGGCCACCGCACGCGGCACCCGGCGGGGCAGGCGCAGCGCCGTCCCGGCCGGCCACAGCGCCAGCGCGAGCACCGCCACAGTGGCCACCACGCCGTGCGCCGGGGAGCCGCCCACCTGCGGCCGGGGGAACGCGATGAGCGCGACGGTGGCCACCCCGCCGACCGCCAGCAGGAAGCGGCTGGGCAGCCCGGCGGCGTGCAGCGCGGCAGCGGTGGCGCAGTAGCAGCAGCCGAGCAGCACCAGCGCGCCGCCCATCAGCCACGGATCGGTGGCGCCCTCGCCGGCCAGCTCGCTGATCGTGTCCCGCACCGGGTCGTATCCCGGCCCCTGTCGGGCGCCCGCGACCGTCCAGCCCGCCACCAGCAGCGCGGGCGCGGCGGCCGCGGTGGCCACGGCCCAGGTCGGTACGGCACGCACCCGGCCACGGTAAACCGCCGGACCCGGCCCGCACCGCGCTTTCGCCACGCCCCCGGGGCGGCCCGGCTCGACGGGTGCCGGGGAGCGGGCCCGCCCGTCCTGACAGAATGCGGGGAGCAGTGAGTGGACCAGATTGAGGAGACGCCAGCCGTGATCCGTACCCACAATGCCGGAAGCCTGCGCGCCGCGGACGCCGGCTCGACGGTGACGCTCGCCGGGTGGGTGGCCCGCCGGCGCGACCACGGCGGTGTCATCTTCGTCGACCTGCGCGACGCCTCCGGCGTGGTGCAGGTGGTCTTCCGCGAGGAGGACGCGCACGCGCTGCGCAACGAGTTCTGCGTCAAGGTCACCGGCGAGGTGACCCGCCGCCCGGAGGGCAACGAGAACCCGGACCTGCCCACCGGCGAGGTCGAGGTGACCGCGAGCGCGCTGGAGGTGCTCTCCGAGGCCGCGCCGCTGCCGCTGCCGGTGGACGACCAGATCGAGGCCGGCGACGACATCCGGCTCAAGTACCGCTACCTGGACCTGCGCCGGGGCGGCCCGGCCAAGGCCATGCGGCTGCGTTCGCGGGCCAACCAGATCGCCCGTGGCGTGCTGCACGAGCGGGACTTCCTGGAGATCGAGACGCCGACGCTGACCCGCTCCACCCCGGAGGGCGCCCGCGACTTCCTGGTGCCGGTGCGCCTCCAGCCCGGTAGCTGGTACGCGCTGCCGCAGTCGCCGCAGCTGTTCAAGCAGCTGCTGATGGTCGGCGGCATGGAGCGGTACTACCAGATCGCCCGCTGCTACCGCGACGAGGACTTCCGCGCCGACCGGCAGCCGGAGTTCACCCAGCTCGACATCGAGATGTCGTTCGTCACCGAGGACGACGTGATCGACCTCGGCGAGGCGATCGTCTCCGCGCTGTGGAAGGACCTCGCCGGCTACGAGATCTCCCGGCCGATCCCGCGCATCACCTGGCACGACGCCATGTCCCGGTACGGCTCCGACAAGCCGGACCTGCGCTACGGCGTGGAGCTGACCGAGCTGACCGACTACCTGCGCGGCACCGAGTTCCGGGTGTTCGCCGGCGCGATCGACGCGGGCGGCTACGTCGGCGCGGTGGTCATGCCCGGCGGCGCGTCGCAGACCCGCAAGGAGCTGGACGGCTGGCAGGACTGGGCCAAGGCGCGCGGCGCGCGTGGCCTGGCGTACGTGGTGCTGGACGCGGAGACCGGCGAGCCGCGCGGCCCGGTGGCGAAGAACCTGTCCGAGGCGCACCTGTCCGGCCTGGCCGACGCGGTCGGCGCGAAGCCCGGCGACGCGATCTTCTTCGCCGCCAGCACGAACACCCGCGAGGCGCAGGAGCTGCTCGGCGCCGCCCGGATCGAGATCGCCAAGCGGTCGAACCTGGTCGACGAGAGCGCCTGGGCGTTCTGCTGGGTGGTGGATGCGCCGATGTTCGAGCCGACCTCCGACCAGGAGAACGGCGGAGCGGGCGGCTGGACCGCCGTGCACCACCCGTTCACCTCGCCGAACGCCGAGTGGGTGGACCGGTTCGAGGAGGCACCGGACCGGGCGCTGGCCTACGCGTACGACATCGTCTGCAACGGCAACGAGATCGGCGGCGGCTCGATCCGTATCCACCGCGGCGACGTGCAGCAGCGGGTGTTCGACCTGCTCGGCATCACCGCCGACGAGGCGCAGGACAAGTTCGGCTTCCTGCTGGAGGCGTTCAAGTACGGCGCCCCGCCGCACGGCGGCATCGCGTTCGGCTGGGACCGGGTCTGCATGCTGCTCGCCGGCGCGGACTCGATCCGTGAGGTGATCGCGTTCCCGAAGACCCGGGGCGGCTTCGACCCGCTGACCGGCGCGCCCACCCCGATCACCGGGCAGCAGCGCGCCGAGGCCGGCATCGACGCCAAGCCGAAGGCGCCGGCCGGCCCGCACGCCGGCACCGCCGGCCCGGCCGCCCCGGTGGCCGACCCCACCTGATCCTCGCCTGCCGGAAAGGCCCGCGTCATGCTGACGCGGGCCTTTCCGATCTTCAGGAGGACTGATGCACCTGCTCGTGGTGGGAGCCAGCGGCTTCCTCGGCGCCGAGGTGTGCCGGCAGGCGGTCGCCGCCGGACACCGGGTGACCGGCACATACCACCGCGCCGCCGTCGCGGTGCCGGGCGCCGCGCCGCACCGGCTCGACGTGACCGACCGCGCCGCCGTGCGTGAGCTGCTGTTTCGGGTACGCCCCGACGCGGTCGTCGCCACCCCCTACCGGTACGACGACTGGGCGGTCACCGCGGACGGGGCGGCCCACATCGCGGTAGCCGCCGCCGAGGCGGGCGCCCGCCTGGTGCACCTGTCCAGCGACGCGCTGCACGCCGGGCGGCCCACGCCGTACGCGGACGAGGACGTGCCCACGCCGCTGCACCCGTACGGGGCGGCGAAGGCGGCGGCGGAGACGGCCGTGCGGGCGGTGGATCCGGGCGCGGCGGTGGTGCGTACCTCGCTGATCGTGGGGGAGGGCAGCAAGCAGATCCAGCTCTGCCGGGACGCGCTGGCCGGGCGGGCCACGTTGTTCACCGACGAGCTGCGCTGCCCGGTGCACGTCGCCGACCTCGCCGCCGCGGTGCTGGAGCTGGTGCCGGGCGACTACGCCGGGCTGCTCAACGTGGCCGGGCCGGAGGCGGTGAGCCGCGCCGAGCTGGGCGTGCTGGTGGCCCGGCACGACGGGGTGGACGCGGGCGGGCTGCGCACGACCACGATCGCCGCCGCCGCGCAGCACCGCCCGGGTGAGGTGGTGCTGGACTCCACCCGCGCCGCGGGGCTGCTGCGGACCCGGCTGCGCGGGATCGCCGAGCTGTACGGCTAGTTGCACAGATTCTTTGCAAGTCTCTTGTGCATGGAATGTGTGCACAGATATTGTGCATCCCATGGAGGAGAAGAAGGAGCGCACCGTACGCATCGACCACCGCCAGGTTCGTGCCCTGGCCCAACCGCTGCGCATGCGGCTGGTCGGGGCGCTGCGCGTGGGCGGCCCGGCCACCGCCACCGCCCTCGCCGAGGCGCTCGGCACCAACAGCGGCGCGACCAGCTACCACCTGCGCCAACTCGCCGAGGTGGGCCTCGTGGTGGAGGACCGGAGCCTCGGCACCGGCCGTCAGCGCTACTGGCGGGCCGCGCACGACGTCACCAACTGGGAGTCCAGCGACTTCGACGACGACCCCGACGCGCGGGCGGCCATCGAGTGGATCGAGGCGGACTACGTCCGCTTCTTCGCCGGGCACGCCGAACGCTGGTTCGCCCAGCGGCACCGGTGGTCGCCGGCCTGGCGTGACGCGTTCGGCATGGGTGACTTCTTCATGCGGATTCCGGTCGACCGCCTCAAGGCGATCCAGGAGGAGGTGTTCGCGGTCTTCGAGCGGCACCGCGACGAGACCGACCCCGACGACCCCGACGCCGAGACGGTCCAGCTCTACCTCGCCGCCCTCCCGATGGACGCGGCGTTGCCGCAGTCCACCCCGCCGCCTGCCGAGGAGAAGCCGTGACCGCGCTGTCCGTACGCCAGATCCGGTTCCGCTACCTCACGCTGTACGGCCTGCGCTGGCTGCCCAGCGGCCTGCTCATGCCGGTGATGATCCTGCTGATGCAGGAGCGCGGGCTGACGCTGTCCCAGATCGGCCTGGTCGCCACCGCGCAGGGCCTCGTCGTGCTGGCGCTGGAGTTGCCCACCGGCGGCTTCGCCGACGCGCTCGGCCGCAAGCCGGTGCTTGTCGTCGCCTGGGCCGTCGGCCTCGGCTCGCTGGCGCTGATGGCGGTGGCCGACTCGTTCTGGATGTTCTTCCTGGTCTGGGCGTTGCAGGGTATCTACCGGGCGCTCGACAGCGGCCCGATGGAATCCTGGTACGTCGACGCCACGCTCGCCGCCGACCCGAAGGCCGAGTACGAGCGCGGCCTCGGCTGGGCCGGCACCGTGGTCGGCGTCGCCATCGGCGCGGGCGCACTGCTCAGCGGCGGCCTCGTCGCGCTCGGCCCGATCGGCCCGGTCAGCGCCCTCGCGCTGCCGGTGATCGTCGCCGCCGTGCTCCAGGGCGTCTCCATCGTGGCCCTGCTGGCGCTGATGGCCGAGCGGCGGCCCGCGTCCGGCCCGGCCGCGCTGCGCGCCTCGGTGGTCGACGCGCCCCGCATGGTCGGGCAGGCCGTCGGGCTGCTGCGCCGCAACCGGGTGCTGCTGGCCCTGGTCGCCGTCGAACTGTTCTGGGGGTTCGGCATGGTCACCTTCGAGTCGCTGCTCCCGGTACGCCTCGCCGAGGTGCTCGACAACCCGGACCGCGCGGCGGCGCTGCTCGGCCCCGCCGGCACGGCGGCCTGGCTCGCCAACGCCGCCGGCGCCGCGCTCACCCCGTTCCTGCTGCGCCGCCTCGGCGCCGCCCCGGCCGCCGCGCTGATGCGGATCCTCCAGGGCGTGACGGTGGTCGGCATGGGCCTGCTGGCCGGTCCGGTCGGCATCCTCATCGCGTACCTGGCCTGCTACGCCGTGCACGGCGCGTCGAACCCGCTGCACATGGGACTGCTGCACCGGCAGGTCGACGGCCCGTACCGGACGAGTGTGCTGTCGCTCAACTCGATGGCCGGCCAGCCGGCCGGCGCGCTCGGCGCCGTCACGCTGACCGCGCTGGCCGACGCCACGAGCGTCAGCATCGCCATGATCGTCGGCGGGGTGATGCTCGCCGTGGCCGCGCCGCTCTACCTGCCGGCCTGGCGCGCCGCCCGCCGTACCCCGTCGGACGTCACAGTGGAACCGGAGGGGACGGGCGGCGGACCGGGCCGAGCCGGTCTGGCCCCCGAGCCGTCCGGCTCCGCCCTTGACGCCGCCGACAGTGCCTCCGCCGTCGCTGCGGACGGGACCGCCGGTCGGGGCGAGGCAGTCGGTCGGGGTGAGGCCGGGTCGGTGGTCGTGCCGGCGTCGACGGCCCGCGACTGAGCCGCTGCGGCCCGCACCCAGCGCTGGCCGCCGGGTGCGGGCGGCAGGCGTCGCCGGTCGGCTCGGCAGTACTTCCGGCGCCGCCCCGTCGACCGCTCCGCCACCGCACGGGCCGCGGCCCGCTCGTCACGGCCGCGCCTCGTTCGCCACAACGCGGGGTGGAACGCCACGGGTGCCTCCACCCCCCGTTCGACACCCATGGCGTTCCACTCCCGCGGCAGGGCAGCGTCACCGTGTTCGCTTTTGGGATATGAGTTCCGCGAAGTGAGACGCGGAGAGATCTTGGTGCGCGGACGCCCCTATGAGGGCCGTTTCGTACCAAGATCTCGCGTGGCGGCGGGGGTCCGGTGGTGCGGTGGTCGCGGAGCGGGGCGGCGAGGCGGAATGCCGGGGCGGCCACGTTGCGGGCGGGCCGTCTGCCGCGTCAGGCGAGCTTGATGGACGTGCGGCGTTCGGCGGCGGTGAAGCCGAGCCGGCGGTAGAGGCGGATCGCGCCCACGTTGTCCGGGTAGACGCCCAGCGCAACGGCGTCGTACCGGCCGAACAGGGCGCGCGTCATCCCGGCGGTCAGCGCCGCGCCCAGCCCTCGGCCGCGATGCCCGGGCGCGACCGTCAGCCCGGCCAGGAAGCCGATGTCGCCCCGGCTGCGATCGGCGCCGCCGGCGAGCAGGCGGTCACCGTCGCGGATGCCGTACCAGTCGACGACGCCCGGGTCGCCCGGCCGGGAGGTGGTGCTCGGGAACGCCTCCTCGATCAGCGCGGCCAGCGCGGGACGGTCGGCCCCGGTCAGGCGCACCACCCGCTCCTGCTCCGGCTGCCGCGGCGGGGGGCCGGTGGTCCAGAGGAAGTCCCACTCGATCAGCCGGGCCACCGGCAGCCGCGCGGACACCTCGTCCGGATCCGCCCGCGGCAGGTTGATCGACTGGCCGGCCGACAGCGTCCCGTCCGCCCGCTGGGCGGCGAAGACGTCGAGCGCCGGGCCGGGAGCGCCGACCGCGCCGCCCGCCGACCACTCGCCCGGCGGGAGCAGCCATCCGACCGCGCCGTCGTGCCGCCACCCCCGCGCGGCCTGGTCACGCCGGAGCGCGTGCCGGGCGTACGGGTGGTTGCCCGTCGCGGCGAGCAGTGCCTCCGGCCCGGTCAGCGCCTCGTCGACCGTGATCATTGCCCCAGCCTAAGAGCACCCGCGGTCCGTACCGGGGGCCGGGCATCTCCTGTTCCACGGTGGAGATTGACGAACAGACCGATTGGGTACATCCGTCGCCGACCTGCTGGGAACCCCCACCGGAGGAACGACATGCTCGCCATTCTCGCGGCCATCGTGTTCGGCTTCGCGCTGCTGCTCGACTTCATGAACACCGACCTCGGCGCGCCCGATCTGTTCAGCACCACGACGCTCATGCTCATCGGCTTCCTGCTGCTCTCGCTCTACCTGGCCGGCGTCGGCTCCGGCCCGCGCGGCGGCGGTGGCGGCCGGTGGTACCGGGGCCGGCGGCCGGGTCGCGGCTGACCGGAAAAGACCACCCGGGTCGGGGCGGCGGCGCGATTCCGGCGTCGTCGGCCCGGCCCGGTACTGTTCTCGTGATGGAATCGGACGCCCTCTTCACCCTCGGCGAGCCGGCCGGCGCACCCGCGGGCGCGGGCGGCGCCGACGGCTTCACCGACGCCCGGGCGGACTCGCCCCTGCCGGTGCGGATGCGGCCGGCGGGCATCGACGAGCTGGTCGGGCAGGAGCACCTGCTCGCGCCGGGCGCGCCGCTGCGTCAGCTGGTCGAGGGCGCGGCGCCGATGTCGGTGATCCTCTGGGGTCCGCCGGGCAGCGGCAAGACCACCGTCGCCCACCTCGTGGCCCGGGCCACCGACCGGCGGTTCGTCGCGATGTCCGCGCTCACCGCCGGCGTGAAGGACGTCCGCGCCGTGATCGAGACCGCGCGGCGGCAACGCCGGTCCGGCGGCCCGCCCACAGTGCTGTTCATCGACGAGGTGCACCGGTTCAGCAAGACCCAGCAGGACTCGCTGCTCGCCGCCGTCGAGGACCGGACGGTCACGCTGCTCGCGGCGACCACGGAGAACCCGTACTTCTCGGTCATCTCGCCTCTGCTGTCGCGCTGCGTGCTGCTCACCCTTCAGGCCCTGGACGACGACGACGTACGCGGGCTGCTGCGCCGCGCGGTGGCCGACGAGCGCGGACTCGGCGGCGCGCTGGTCCTGGCGCGGGAGGCGGAGGACCACCTGGTCCGGCTCGCCGGGGGCGACGTGCGCAAGGCGCTCACCGCGCTGGAGGCGGCGGCGGCCACCGCGACCGCCCTGGGCGCCGGCCGGATCGACCTGGCCGTGGCCGAGCAGGCGGTCGACGTGGCGGCGGTGCGCTACGACCGGGACGGCGACGCGCACTACGACGTGACGAGCGCGTTCATCAAGAGCATGCGCGGCTCGGACGTGGACGCGGCACTGCACTGGCTGGCCCGGATGCTGGTGGCCGGCGAGGACGCCCGGTTCATCGCCCGCCGGCTGGTGATCTTCGCGAGTGAGGACGTCGGCATGGCCGATCCCACCGCGCTGACAGTGGCCACCGCGGCCGCCCACGCGGTCGAGTACGTGGGCCTGCCGGAGGCACAGCTCAACCTGGCCCAGGCGGTCATCCACCTGACCACCGCGCCGAAGTCGAACTCGGCCACCACGGCGATCGGCGCGGCCGTCGCGGACGTACGCGCGGGTCGGGGCGGCGCGGTGCCGCGCGGCCTGCGCGACGCCCACTACTCCGGCGCGCGGGGCCTCGGCCACGGCGCCGGCTACCGCTACCCGCACGACGACCACCGGGGGGTGGTCACCCAGCAGTACGCTCCGGACGACCTCGTCGGAACCGACTACTACCAGCCCAGCGGGCACGGCGCGGGGCGGGCGGTGGCCACCCGGCTGCCGCTGCTGCGCCGGATCGTGCGCGGGCTGCCGGCTCCGGCGCCCCGGGCGGAGGCCGGCGCCCCGGCCGCCGCGAACGGGGCCCGGGTGGGGGGCGGCGAGCAGGCCAGCGGGGCGAGTGAGGGCGGCAGCGACGCCGCC
>NZ_WBKS01000164.1:0-11312 GCF_008868145.1 Micromonospora sp. AMSO1212t | reverse complement strand
GGACCGGGCGGTGGCGGGTACGAGCCAGGGTTATGCGGTGCGGTCATGGTGATGCGCTCCCAGATGATGTGCCCCCGCGCCCCGCGGAGGCGATCACCGACGCTGCCACACAGCCCTCGGCCCGCAAAGATCGTTTACTGTCCGGTGCCCGACCGCGTTCACCCGAACAGTTCGCGCCCGTGACCTCGACGGCCGTGAGAATCCACCGCGGTCGTTACCGGAATGGCCGGACCGGGCGAGTACGCCTCCGGAATCCGGACAGGTTCCGCGCCGTCAGGGCCGGGCGAGCCAGTCCTGTTCGCCGAGGCCGGAGATGTCCAGCACGCGCCGGACCTGCGGGGACGGCAGCACGGTGAGCGCGTCCGGGAACCGCTGGGCGAGCCGGACCACCGCGTGGATGGCGGCCGAGTCGAAGAAGGTGACCGCCCGCAGGTCGAGCGTGAGCCGCTTGGCGGGCTCGCGGAGCGCGGTCTGGAACATGGTGTCGGCGGTCGCCATGTCGACCTCGCCGGTCACCTGGACGCGCAGTTGGTCGCCGTCGACCTGGGCGGTCACGGAGAAGACGGGCGCCGCGCCCCCTTGATCCACGGAGCAACAATGGCACAGCGTTTGCGGCACGGCAACAACCTGCCCGGCGGGCCTGTGGCGGGGGGCACACCGCCCCCGGCGATAGGCTTGGAACATGACCGTCCGTGCGCCGCTGACCCCCGGCACGCTCTCCCCGTGGCGAGCGGTCCCCGCCCACATCCCGCGCCCGGAGTACGTGGGTAAGAAGCGCCCGCAGGAGTGGCGCGGCTCGCACGTGCAGACGCCGGAGACCATCGAGAAGATGCGCGTGGCGGGGCGTCTCGCCGCCCAGGCCACCCAGCTCGCCGGTGAACACTGCAAGCCCGGGGTGACCACCGACGAGATCGACAAGGTGGTGCACGAGTTCCTCTGCGACCACGGCGCCTACCCGTCGACGCTCGGCTACCGGGGCTTCCCCAAGTCGTGCTGCACCAGCCTCAACGAGGTGATCTGCCACGGCATCCCCGACACCACCGTGCTCCAGGACGGCGACATCATCAACGTCGACGTCACCGCGTACCTGAACGGCGTGCACGGCGACACCGACGCCACGTTCTGCGTGGGCGAGGTGAGCGAGGAGGCCCGCCTGCTGGTCGAGCGGACCCACGCGGCGATGATGCGGGGCATCAAGGCCATCGCGCCGGGGCGGCAGATCAACGTCATCGGCCGGGTGATCGAGTCGTACGCGAAGCGCTTCGGCTACGGCGTGGTCCGCGACTTCACCGGGCACGGCATCGGCGAGGCGTTCCACAGTGGCCTCTACGTGCCGCACTACGACAGCCCGCGCCCCACCGACGTGATGGAGCCCGGGATGACGTTCACCGTCGAGCCGATGATCACGCTCGGCACCTACCAGTACGACATGTGGGACGACGGCTGGACCGTGGTGACCAAGGACCGCAGGTGGACGGCCCAGTTCGAGCACACCGTCGTCGTGACCGAGGACGGCTACGAGATCCTGACGCTGCCGTGACCGACACCCCGGCGGCGCTGCGCGAGGCGCACCACGCGGACGTCTCCGGCGGCTGGCTGCGGCCGGCGGTCTTCGGCGCCATGGACGGGCTGGTCACCAACATCGCCCTGATCGCCGGTGTGGGCGGCGGTGGGGTGTCCCCGCGCAGCGTGGTGCTGACCGGCACGGCCGGCCTGGTGGCCGGTGCCATCTCGATGGGCCTCGGCGAGTACACGAGCGTCCGGTCGGCGAACGAGCAGGTCGCCGCGGAGGTGGCCAAGGAACGGCGCGAGCTGGAACGCCACCCGGAGGCGGAGGCACGGGAACTGGCCGACGCCTGGGTCGCCCGTGGACTGCCCCGGGACCTGGCGACGCAGGTCGCCGAGGCGGTACGCGCCAACCCGGAGGAGGCGCTGCGGGTGCACGTGCGGGAGGAGCTGGGCGTCGACCCCGACGACCAGCCCAGCCCGTGGGCGGCCGCGATCTCGTCGTTCGTCTGCTTCTCCATCGGCGCCCTGGTGCCGCTGCTGCCGTACCTGCTCGGCTTCACCAGCCTCTGGCTGGCGCTCGCCGTCGGCGGCGTGGGGCTCTTCGTGGCCGGCGCGATCGTGGCCCGGTTCACCTACCGGCCCTGGTGGACCAGCGGCCTGCGGCAGCTGCTGCTCGGCGCGCTGGCGGCCGGCGCCACCTACCTGATCGGCGCGCTGATCGGCGTCGGCGGCGGCATCGGCTGACGGTAAACCGTCCGCGACCACCAGCCGTCGGCAAGCCGCCAACCGTCCGCAGGTCGTCAGCCGGACAGCAGGTCGTCGATGGTGCCGTCGACCGGGCGGCCCCGGGCCGCCAGTTCCTCGGCCTGGCGGGTCAGCACCGCGCCCACCTCTGTCATGTCCGCCCCGGCCAGCCCGGTACGGCGCACCGCGTCCCCCGGGTCGCGGAAGTAGGTGCGGCTGAACAACCCCTGCACTGTTGCGGCGGACAGCCGCGCCTCGCCGAGCATGAGCAGCGCCTGGTCCGTCTCGTACCACTCGGCCAGCCGCAACGCCCGCGCGTGCGCCGCGCTGCCCCGGTACCACGCCTGCCGCGCCGCGCCGCTGAACTCGGCCGGCCGGGCGCGTGCCAGGCGCGCCAGGTGCTCGTCGCGCAGCTTCCGCAGCCAGCCGGTCGGATCGTGCAGGGCACGGGTGGTGACGTACCGGTCCGCGGTCAGCGGCCAGCGGGACGTGATCGTCGTCGCCCGGCGCAGGTAGTCGTCCGCCCCGGCCACCGTGAGGTCGACGAGCACCCCGTCCACCCGCCGGGTGGCGGCCGGCGGCCCGGCGCCCGGCCGGTAGGTGACGACCAGCAGGCCGACCTCGCGGTCCCCGCCGCCGTCGTCGTCGCCGTGCGCGAGCGGACCGTGTACGGCGACCGCCAGCACGTCGGCCGGGAACCGCCGCAGGACGGCGTCACCGACCCGCTCGGCCACCTGCCACCGTGGATCGTCCAGACGCCGCTCGGCGTTCACGCCGACAGCCACGGTGCACCTCCGTCCGACAGGTCGCCTGCGGCAACCCTAGCCAGATCGGGGCGGGTGGCCCCGGCGGCGCGGATGTCGGATTGTGCACGGCTGTGGCCGGCGAGGACGCTCAGGCGTTCGGGACCAGGCGGAACACGCGGATCTCGCGGCCACCGGCGCGCTCGACGTACGTGCGGTACGCGGGCCACTCCTGCACCAGCCGCTGGAACAGCCGTTCCCGTTCCTCGCCGGTGACCTGCTCGGCGGTGACCGGGATCCGGCGGCCCTTGACGTCCACCTCGGCGCCCGGGTGGGCCATCAGGTTGAACGTCCAGGACGGCTGGTGCTGCTGCCCCCAGTTCGAGCCGATCACCACGTAGGCGTCGCCGTCGGGGACGTACACCAATGGGTTGCTTCGGGGCTTGCCGGAGCGGCGGCCGGTGGAGGTGAGCACCAGCGTGGGCACGAGCCCGAAGGCGACCACGCGCCCCTTCGTCATCCGGCCGACCAGGCGGTCGGCGGGGACGAGCAGGCGCATGGTGGCGCCGAACCAACGCTGGTGACCGAGGCGGCGGGTGAGGGTTCCCAGGGCTGACATCCGACAAGTGTGCCGCCCGCGCCGTGCCCCGTCATCCCTCGGACGGTCAGTCAGTCGAGCCGGCGTTCGATCGGCAGGCGGGACCGGGTGAACAGCGCCGCACCGCCCATCGCCACCAGCGGCACCACGACCAGCGCGGCGAGCGTCACACCGGGCACTGTCATCGGGTACGGCGGCTGCACCGGCCAGGACTCCGCGTACCGCTGGTTGAGCGCGGCCAGGACGACCACGGCGGAGCCGAGCCCGGCGACGATGCCCAGCGCGGAGCCGAGCACCGCGATGACCCCGGCCTGGCAGAGCGACAGCAGGCGGCGTACCCGCGGATCGGCGCCCACAGCCGCGAGCGTGGACAGGTCCCGGCGGCCTTCGGCCGCGGCGAGGCCGGTGGCGACCGCGGCGGCGCCCAGCGTGATCACCCCGGAGGCCACGGCCAGCAGGAGCAGCATCGGACGCTGGTCCGACGGCGGGTCGGCGGTCGCCACCTGCGCCGACATGGGCCCGATGTCGTACAGCTCGTCGGTCAGCCTCTCCATCTGCCGGTCGTCGGCAGGCGAGCCGGCGGTGTCCAACAGGTAGCCCAACGGTACGGCGGACAGGCCGAGCGCGTCGGCGGCGGCGGGGGAGAGCACCAGCCGGTCGACGCTGAGACCGCCGCGCAGCGCGTACCCGGGCAGGAGACGTCCGGTGGGCGGGCCGCCGGAGTTGTAGTTGACCTCCACCCGGACCTGCCCGTCCACCACCCGCCGGGCGTCGGTGACCACGGCGCCGCCGGCGGCGAGCGTCCGGCGCGCGGCGGCCAGCTCGCCGGCGGCCGCGCCGGTGAGCGCAGCCAGCGCGGCGCCGTCGTCCACGAGCGCCGGCAGGTACACGTCGACCGGCTCCTGGAAAGGGCTCACGCAGCGCGGATCGCGCCGGGCCGAGTCGGGGACCGGGTCGGAGGACGTGTACGGGCAGCGCTGCTCCGGCGGAACGACCGCGTACACGGCGCAGTCGTCCTTCTCCCGGACGGTGCCGGCGCAGCCGGGGATCGCGACGGGCGTCACCGTGGCGTCGGGCAGGACCATCCGGGCCCGGGTGGCGACGACGTCGGCCGACGGCGGGTCCGCCGGGATCTCGCCCGAGTGGGTGAGCAGCACGTTCCCCGGCGGCAGGCCCGGCTGCCAGAGTTCCCGGGAGCGGGTCTCGTCACTCGCCACATAGACGCCGATGGCGACGCTTCCGGCGACCGCCGCCATCACCGCCGAGATGGCGGGCGCGGCCGACGACCGGTTGCGGCTGGCGTCGCGCAACGCGAGCCGGGGGGTCAGCGGCAGCAGCCGGCCGGCTCGGCCCAGGACCCCGACCAGCGTCGGGGTGCAGAACACCAGCCCCAGCTCACCCAGGGCGACGCCGGCCAGCACACCGGTCTGCGAGGTGCGGCCGGCGGCGTACGCGGCGAGAGCGGTTCCGGCGACGGTGAGCGCCACGCCGATCAGCAGCCAGCGGCGGCGGGGCCGGCTCGCGTCGCGCCGGCCGGCCAGGCCGGTCGCCACGTCCTGCCGGGCCGCCGTCCAGGCCGGGGCCATCGCCGCCAGCACGCCGGCCAGCACCGCCGTCGCGGCGATCGCCAGCAGCGCGGTCGGGAAGATCCGGTACGCCCCGAGGCGCTCCCCGAGCACGTACTGCTCGACGAGCGGCCGGCCGGCGAACGCCGCACCGATGCCGAGCAGCAGGCCGAGAGCAGCCCCGCCGGCGCCGAGCACCACCCCGTCGGCGAGCACGATCCGGCGCAGGTGGGAGGCGTCGCCACCGGCCACCGCGACGAGCGCGAGGTCGCGCCGCCGGCGCCGGACGCTCACCGCGAAGGCCGGGCCGACCAGCAGCACCACCTCCAGCAGGCCCAGCCCACCGACCACCCCGACGACGCCGGCCTCGTCGGCGTCCGGTACGCGCATGCCGCGGGAGAACTCATCCCGTCCGGGCAGCCGTTCGCGGGCGACGACCTGGACGCCCTGCGCGTTCAGCCGGTCGACCAGCCCCGGGTCCAGCGGGCCGGGCAGGTCCACCAGCCAGGTGTCGCTGCCGGCCGCGCCCTCCGGGGACACCCCGGGCAGCGTGATCACGTCCCGGAGGTTGTCCGGGTACTCCACCACCCCGACCACCCGGTAGGTGGTGCCGTCGATGGTGCGTACCGGGTCGCCGATGCGGGTCTCCAGCCGGCGCAGCGCCGTCGGGCTGACCGCGATCTCGTCGGGGCGCACCGGCGGCCGGCCGTCGCGTACCCGGGCCAGTGGCCGGGTGAGCGGGTCGGTCAGGTCCACGGCGCGCGCCTCGATCGATTCGACGTGCCGGCCCACCCGCGTCGAGAACGTCATCCACCAGCGCGTGCGAGCCAGCCGGCTGCCCTCGGGCAGCAGCGCGCGCACCTCCTCGGCGGTCGCCGGACGGGTCCGGCCGACCCATTCGCCCTGGACCGGCCAGGCCGACTCGCCCCAGGCGTCCTGCGTCACCGCCGTCAGGCTGTCCCAGCGCAGCGCGACGTCGCCGCCGCCGAGCTGGCGCTCGATGCGCTCGGCGCGGGTCAGTTCCCCCATGTCGTAGCTCACCGCGGCGAAGCTGAGGCCGAGCACCGGCAGCGCGATCATCACCAGCACCAGCAGCGTGCGCCGCCGGGACCGCCGGGCCTCCCGGCGGGCGATCCGCAGCGCGGTCCGCCACGACCCGCGTACGGCGGCGAGGCGGCCGCCGGTCACCGGCTGCTGCCGCTGAGCAGGTGGTCGACGCCGATCAGCGGGGCGGTCGAGTCGACCATCACCCCGTCGCGCAGGAAGACCACCCGGTCCGCCCAGCCGGCGTGCCGGGCCTCGTGGGTGACCAGCACCCCGGCCGCTCCGGCGTCCACCCGGCGACGCAGCAGATGCAGCACCGCCTCGCCGGTCTGGGAGTCGAGCGCGCCGGTCGGCTCGTCGGCGAGGACCAGGCGGCGCTCGCCGACGAGCGCCCGGGCGATCGCCACCCGCTGCTGCTGGCCGCCCGACATCTGGTCCGGGAAGCGGTCGGCCAGGTCCTCGAGGTCGACCTCGCGCAGCGCGGCCAGCGCCAGCTGGCGGGCCGCCCGTACGCCGGTGCCGTCCAGTTCCAGTGGCAGCGCCACGTTCTCCACGGCGGTGAGGCTGCCGAGCAGGTTCAGGTCCTGGAAGACGTACCCGATCCGGCGGCGGCGCAGCCGGGCCAGCTCGCGGGCGGACAGCCCGACCAGCGCCTCGCCCTCGACCACCACCTCGCCGCCGGTGGGCCGGTCCAGGCCGCCGGCCAGCGCCAGCAGCGTGGACTTGCCGGACCCGGAGGGGCCCATCACCGCCACCAGCTCACCGGCCCGCACGGTCAGACTCACGCCGCGCAGCGCGTGCACGGCGGCCTCACCGGCGCCGTGGGTCCGGCGTACGTCCCGCAGCTCCAGCACCCCGTCGATCGGGTTCATCAGCGCCTCCCGTGCCGGGTCACCGGCGGGCTTCGTCGCCGGCCCGGTCCACCGCCTCGGGGTGGTCGACCGCCCGGATCGGCGCCGGGCGGTGCCGGACCAGGCTCGTCTCGCAGTGGTCGAGCCACCGCACCTCGGCCTCGGTCTGGAAGATCATCGCGTCCAGCACCAGCCGCCAGGGTAGATCCTCCGGCTTGTCGCTCGTGTACTTCAACCGGGTGAACTCCTGAAGCGCGCGCATGGTGGCGGTGCGTTGGGTCTGCACCACCGACCGCACGTCGACGCCGGGGGTGGTCAGCGCCAGCGCCAGTTTGATGGACAGCTCGTCGCGAGGGCGGTCGGCGCGGCTGATCGGCGTGGCGAACCACAGCGCCAGGTCCGCCCGTCCGGCGTCGGTGATCTCGTACGGCCGCTGCCCGCTCTCGTTCTCCGGCAGCGGACGGACCAGGCCGTCACGTTCCAGCCGGGCCAGCGTGGTGTAGACCTGTCCGATGTTCAGCGGCCAGGTCGACCCGGTGGACTCCTCGAACGCGGCACGGAGCTGGTAGCCGTACATCTGGCCGCGTTCGAGCAGGGCGAGCAGGCCGTGACGGATGGACATGACCGCGAGTATGCATACCTGGTATGCGCTACGCAACCGGAGGGCTCCACCGGGTGACCGGCGTCGCGCTCAGGCCGGGCGGCCCGGAAACGGAACGGTGACCGGCGTCACGCCAGCGGTGCGCCGCCAGCGGGTGGCGCGCAACGCGCAGTCGGTGAGCGCGGCGAGCGCGGTGTTCCGGTCCGCGCCGGTGGTGTGCGGCAGCGCGGCCCGCCAGTGCCCGGCCGTCCGCTCCTCGATCTCCACCGCCAGGCGCAGCGCGCTCGCCCGGTCCGCCACCGGGTAGGGCAGCGCGTACCCGGCCCGGTCGGCGGGCACCTGCCCGGAGCCCTCGGCGAGTTGCAGCAGCAGCGCGTCGCGGCGGGACCGGTGGGCCGCCTCGGCGGCGCGTGCCGCCGTGCGCGCGGCCTCGGTCAGGTGCACGCCGATCACCCCGTACGCCCAGATCGCCGCGTACTCGGCGGCGAGCGCGTCGGCGAGCGCGGTGGCCGGGCCGCTTGTCGGGTTCACGCTGTGCCGCCCGGGCATGGCCTCACGGCCCTCGCTCCGCTCGGTGCGTTCGCTCACTTCAGGGCCTCCACGTGGGTCGCCCGCGCGGCGGCGATCGAGCCGAGCAGCGCGGCCCGCTCGGCCGGGGCCTCGGCGCACGCCTTGGCCGCGTTCGTCCGGCCCTCCTGCTCGGCCCGGCGCAGCTCGGTGAGCACGGCGTCGGGCGCGGGCGCGCTCGCCGAGCCGGCGGCCGCCGGTGTGCCGGAGGGTGCCGGCCGGCCGATCACGCGGCGTAGCTCCTCGGCGTGCGCCCGGTGCGCGTCGGCGATCGGGGTGAGCCGCTCGGCCAGCGCCGGCGCGGCGGTGGCGGCGGCCCGGTAGCGGGCCTCCAGCGCGAGCGCCTCGGCGGCCAGCGGCTCCAGCGCGTCCGGCGCCGGTGGCTCCTTGTCACGGTCGAAAAGATCACAACCGGTCAGCGGCGCTGCCGCGCCGCCGAGCGCCACGAGCCCGCCGGCGCGCAGCAGCCAGCGTCGGGAATGCCCCGCTCTGACCTGGTCGGATGGTGTTCTGCCGATCCCCACCTGACAGAGTCAACACCATCCGCGCCGCCTCGTGGGGCAGGGTCTCGGTGCGCCGCCGGGTCCGTCGACGGCCACAAGCGTTACGCTCTGCGCAACCACCGGGCGCGGACGCCCCGGTGGCGCGCCGGTATGGCGGGCCGATCGCCCGCACCGGCCGAGGACAACACGGCCCGCGGGTCGTGGCAACAGCAGGAGAGGTGCGCGCAATGACGCAGCGTGGCCGTGCCACCCGGTCGACGGGGCCCGCCGGGCGGCCCCGCCGGTCCGACGGGCCCCGCGGCACGGACCGGAGCGGCGCACCCCGCGGCGACCTCGCCGCCCGCCGCAACCGGCTGCGCGAGGTGATCGAACCGGTCGTCACGGCGGCCGGTTACGACCTGGAGGATCTCTCCGTCTCCCGCGCCGGCCGGCGGCACGTGGTGCGGGTGATCGTGGACGCCGACGGCGGGATCAACCTGGACGCCGTGGCGGACGTCTCCCGCGCGGTCTCGGCGGCGCTGGACGCGGCCGAGGAGGCCGGCGGCGACATCGTGGCCGGCGAGTACCAGCTGGAGGTCAGCTCGCCCGGCGTGGACCGCCCGCTCACCCTGCCCCGGCACTGGCGGCGCAACGCCGGGCGGCTGGTCAAGGTCACCGTCCGCGGCGACGCGGGGGACCGCCAGCTCACCGGCCGGATCACGGCCGCCGACGACGAACGCGTGGTGCTGGAGACCGATGCCGGCCCCGCCGAACACCCGTACGCCGAACTCGGGCCCGGCCGGGTCCAGGTGGAGTTCAACCGCCTGGACGACCTGGCCGACGAGGACTTCGGTGACGACACCGACGACGACGAAGATCTGGAGGACGAGGAGAGGTGAACATCGACCTCGCGGCGCTGCGCGCCCTGGAGCGCGAGCGGGAGATCCCGTTCGACACGATCCTCGCGGCGATCGAGACCGCGCTGCTGACCGCCTACCGGCACACCGACGGCGCCGAGCCGCACGCCCGGGTGGAGATCGACCGCAAGAGCGGGGCCGCCTCGGTCTACGCGCAGGAGCTGGACGCCGACGGCACGGTGACCCGGGAGTGGGACGACACTCCGCACGACTTCGGGCGGATCGCCGCCATGACCGCCAAGCAGGTGATCCTCCAGCGGCTGCGGGAGGCCACCGACGAGGTGCACTTCGGCGAGTACGTGGGCCGCGACGGCGACCTGGTCACCGGCGTGGTGCAGGCGCACGAGACCCGCCGGGAGAAGGGCATCGTCAGCGTCGACCTGGGCAAGCTGGAGGGTGTCCTGCCCCAGTCCGAGCAGGTCCCCGGCGAGCGGTACGAGCACGGCGAGCGGATCCGGTGCGTGGTGGTGCACGTCGCCAAGGGCATGCGCGGCCCGCAGATCACGCTGTCCCGCTCGCATCCCGGGCTGGTGAAGAAGCTGTTCGCGCTGGAGGTGCCGGAGATCGCCGACGGCACCGTGGAGATCGGCGCGATCGCACGTGAGGCAGGTCACCGTACGAAGATCGCCGTGCGCTCGACCACGTCGGGCGTCAACGCCAAGGGCGCCTGCATCGGTCCGATGGGCCAGCGGGTCCGCGCCGTGATGAGCGAACTGCACGGCGAGAAGATCGACATCATTGACTGGTCGGACGACCCGGCGACGTTCGTCGGCAACGCGTTGTCGCCGGCCAAGGCGCTGCGAGTCGAGGTGGTCGACCTGGCCACCCGTGCCGCACGGGTGACCGTCCCGGACTTCCAGCTCTCGCTCGCGATCGGCCGGGAAGGGCAGAACGCCCGCCTCGCGGCCCGCCTGACCGGTTGGCGCATCGACATCCGGTCCGACGCGGAGACCGCGGCACCGCAGAGCCGGGGCGGAGCTGATCACGTACCGGAGCCGGGCGGCGCGATCTCCGGCGGCTAGGGGTAGACTTACTCAGTGGCACGACGCGCGATGCCGGAGCGCACCTGTGTGGGCTGCCGGAAACGAGCGCCGGCCAGCGAGTTGTTGCGGGTCGTCGCGATCGGTGACGAGGCTGGTCACACCAGCCTCCGGCCCGATCCGGCCCGCAGACTGCCGGGTCGGGGAGCGAACATGCACCCTGATCCGGCCTGCTTCGCGCAGGCGGTGCGGCGTCGCGCCTTCGGGCGGGCACTGCGCCTCACCGGGGTTCCCGACCACGGTGCGCTTGCGGAGCACGTCGACGCGCAACCCCCGACGACCGGTCAAGCCCGACCGGTCGAGGGTCGCTAGCAAGGTAGGACGACCGACATGAGCACACGATGAAGTCCCTGAAATGACCAGGCTTCAAGTGCAGGAGTGAGGTCGCTGCGGGTGCTGCCCGCACGACCTCGGAGTGAGGAGTGCAGTGGCAGGAAAGGCCCGCGTACACGAGCTTGCCAAGGAGCTCGGGGTCGAAAGTAAGACCGTTCTCGCCAAGCTCAAGGAAATGGGCGAGTTCGTGAAGTCCGCGTCCAGCACCGTCGAGGCGCCCGTCGCCCGGCGGCTGCGTAGCGCGTTCGTAGCCGGTTCGTCGGCGCCAGCCGGCCCGCCGGCTGCCGCGCCCAGTGGCCCGGCACCGACCCCGACGTC
>NZ_WBKS01000163.1:0-11624 GCF_008868145.1 Micromonospora sp. AMSO1212t | reverse complement strand
TGACCAGCAGAACCGCGGGCAGCAGCGCCACCAGCCACCACGCGAACACGGCCGGCTTCCGCTGTGTGGCAGCATGAGGCACATGACCGCCGCTGTCGTCCGCCGCTTCGTGGCTCGTCGCCACGTCGATTACGGCCGCGTGCGCAGCGCGATCTGTCCGGCCCACTGACGACGCCCGACCCTTCCGTCTCGGGCGCGTACTCGCGCCGGCCGTCATCGACATCGCCGTCCACGGCCCTCTCCAGGGCCGGCCGCCGCGTCCGCGCTCCAGGCACCGCAGCAGACCCATGGAGGACGCCGCGATGGCGGTCAGCAGCACCCCGACCCGTCCCGACAGCCCGGCGCCTGCCGCCCGTGCGCCCCGCCGGCCACGCGGCGAGGGGCAGTGGGCGCTCGGGCACCGTGAGCCACTCAACCCCAACGAGCGGATCAAGAAGGACGACGACCCGCTGAACGTGCGGGACCGGATCGAGAACATCTACGCCCACCGCGGTTTCGCCTCGATCGACCCGCAGGACCTGCGCGGCCGGTTCCGCTGGTGGGGCCTCTACACCCAGCGCCGGGCCGGCATCGACGGCGGGCGTACGGCGGTGCTGGAGCCGCACGAGCTGGAGGACGAGTTCTTCATGCTCCGGGTGCGGGTCGACGGCGGCCAGCTCAACCTGGCCCAGCTCCGCGTGATCGCGGACATCTCCCGGGAGTTCGCCCGGGACACCGCCGACATCACCGACCGGCAGAACATCCAGTACCACTGGATCCGGGTCGAGGACATGCCGGAGATCTGGCGCCGGCTGGAGGCAGTCGGCCTGCAGACCACCGAGGCGTGCGGCGACTGCCCCCGGATCGTGCTCGGCAGCCCGGTGGCCGGGGTGGCCCGGGACGAGGTGCTCGACCCGACCCCGGCGATCGACGAGATCGTCCGCCGGTACGTCGGCGACAAGGCCTACTCCAACCTGCCCCGCAAGTTCAAGACCTCGATCTCCTGGCTGGTCGACACGCCGTACGAGGCGAACGACATCTCGTTCCTCGGCGTGGAGCACCCGGAGCACGGGCCCGGGTTCGACGTGTGGGTCGGCGGCGGGCTCTCCACCAACCCGATGCTCGCCAAGCGGCTCGGCGTCTGGGTGCCGCTGAACGAGGTACCGGACGTCTGGGCCGGTGTGGTCGGCATCTTCCGCGACTACGGCTACCGCCGGCTGCGCAACCGGGCCCGGCTGAAGTTCCTGGTCGCCGACTGGGGCGTGGAGCGCTTCCGGGAGGTGCTGGAGAAGGAGTACCTGGGCCGGACGCTGCTCGACGGTCCGGCCGCGGACCTGCCGGCGAAGCCGGTCGACCACATCGGCGTGCACCCGCAGAGCGACGGCGCGAACTACGTGGGCGCGGCCCCGGTGGTGGGCCGGGTCTCCGGCACCCAGCTGGCGCAGCTCGCCGACGTGGTCGAGGCGCACGGCAGCGGCCGGGTGCGGCTCACCCCGTACCAGAAGCTGCTCGTGCTGGACGTGCCGCCGGAGCGGACCGAGGAGCTGGTCGCGGCGCTGGGCGGAATCGGCCTGGAGGCCCGGCCGTCGGCCTGGCGGCGCGGCACGATGGCCTGCACCGGCATCGAGTTCTGCAAGCTCGCGATCGTGGAGACCAAGCGGCGCGGCGAGGATCTGGTCGCGCGCCTGGAGGAGCGGCTGCGCGACTTCGACGCGGACATCTCCATCCACCTCAACGGCTGCCCGAACGCCTGCGCCCGCACCCAGGTCGCGGACATCGGGCTCAAGGGCCAGCTCGTGGTCGGCCCGGACGGCCGGCAGGTCGAGGGCTTCCAGGTGCACCTCGGCGGCGGCCTCGGCATGGCGCAGGGGCAGACCGCCGGCTTCGGCCGCAAGCTGCGCGGCCTGAAGACCACCGCCGAGGAACTTCCGGAGTACGTGGAACGGCTGGCCCGCCGCTACCTGGCCGGCCGGACCGAGGGTGAGACGTTCGCCAACTGGGTGATCAGAGCCGACGAGGAGGAGCTCCGATGAGCGAGCGAAGCGAGGTGGCGCGATGAGCGATGCCCGATCCGCGCCTCTCTACTGCCCGTACTGCGGGGAGGAGGACCTGCGGCCGCACGAGGCCGGGCACGGCGCCTGGGAGTGCCACGCCTGCGCGCGGGTCTTCACGGTGAAGTTCACCGGCCTGCTGAGCCGGGCGGTGAACCGGTGACCGGCCTCGTCTCCGCCGCCGGCCTCGGCCTGATCGGCTCGGCCGAGCCGGCCCGCCGCGACCCGGAGGAGCTGCGCGGGCTGGCCGAGGAGGCCGGCCGGGAGCTGGCGGACGCGCCCGCGATCGAAATCGTCCGGTGGGCCGCGGAGACGTTCGGCGAGCGGTTCTGCGTGACCAGCTCGATGGCCGACGGCGTGGTGGCGCACCTGGTGTCCCGGGTCGCGCCCGGCGTCGACGTGGTGTTCCTGGACACCGGGCTGCACTTCCCGGAGACGCTGAGGGTCCGCGACGAGGTGGCCCGCCGGATGCCGGTGCGGGTGCGCTCGATCCGGCCCCGGATGACAGTGGGCCAGCAGGACGGCCAGTACGGCCCGCGCCTGTTCAACAGGTCCCCGGACGACTGCTGCCAGCTGCGCAAGGTGGAGCCGCTGGAGCGGGCGCTGTCCGGGTACGACGCCTGGGCCGCCGGGCTGCGCCGGGACGAGTCGCCGACCCGGGCGAACACGCCGGTGGTGGGCTTCGACGCGCGGCGCGGCAAGGTCAAGGTGAACCCGATCGCGGCGTGGACGCAGCGGGAGGTGGACGCCTACGTGGCCCGGTACGACATCCCGGTGAACGAGTTGTTCGCCCGCGGTTACGGCTCGATCGGCTGCTGGCCGTGCACCCGGCGGACGAAGGCGGGGGAGGACCCCCGGTCCGGCCGCTGGGCGATGTTCGAGAAGACCGAGTGCGGTCTGCACACCTGAGCGCCGGGCCACCGGTGGTGCTGGTGGCCCACGGCAGCCGTGACCCGCGTGCGGCCGAGGCGACGCGGGCGCTGGCCCGGGCCGTGGCGGACACGTGCCCCGGCCGTCCGGTGCTGCCGAGCTGGCTCGACCACACCGATCCCGGGCCGGCCGAGGTGCTGCGCGGGCTGGCCGCCGCCGGTCACTCCCGGGCGGTGCTGGTGCCGCTGCTGCTGACCGCCGCGTACCACCGGAAGGTGGACATCCCGGCGGCGGTCGCGGCGGCCGGCGCGGACATCGAGGTACGGGTGACCGACGTGCTGGGGCCGACCGGCGGCGGGGTGGACGGCGGGCTGTTGGACGGGCTGCGCCGCCGCCTGGCGGAGGCGACCGGTGACGGGCCGGGCGGGCTGGACGCGGTGGTGCTGGCGGCGGCCGGCACCCGGGATCCGGCGGCGCGTGCCTCGGTGGGGCGGGTCGCCGCGGCGTTCGGCGCGGGGCTGGGCGTGCCATGCCGCGTCTCGTACGCCTCGGCGGCGCCGCCGGAGGTCGGCGGCGCGGTGGCGCGACTGCGCGCCGCGGGTGCCCGCCGGGTCGCGGTGGCGGCCTACTTCCTGGCCCCGGGCCGGTTCCACGACGGGGTACGCATGTCGGCCCGGTCGGCCGGCGCGGTGGCCGTGGCGGATCCCCTGACCGACCTGCCGGAGCTGGCGGACCTGGTCCGGCGGCGGGTGGAGGCGGTGGCGGGCTGACCCGGTCCGGGACAGCAGAACGCCCCGGCCGGAATCCCGGCCGGGGCGGTCAGCGTGTACGGGTCAGGCGGAGTGAGCGCGCAGTACCCGGAGACCGCCGCGGCGCTTCACCGCGCGACGCTCCTCTTCGCTCATCCCACCCCAGACGCCGGCGTCCTGACCGGACTCCAGCGCCCACTGCAGGCACTGGTCGGTCACGGGGCAGCGCCGGCAGACGGCCTTCGCCTGCTCCACCTGCAGGAGGGCCGGGCCGGACGTCCCGATCGGGAAGAACAGCTCCGGGTCCTCGTCGCGGCAGACCGAATCGTGGCGCCAGTCCATGGCGGCAACACTCCTCATTCTTAGTGGGTGGCCAGATAACGCTTCGTTGCTATTTCTATTTGCGTCCGCATTGCCGAAAGGTGACGGTCAGCATCCATCAATTCGGCGCAGCGTGAGCAGGCTGTGGGGTGCCTGGACCTGCTGGAACAGCTCAACCGAACGAGCATATCCAGGCAATGTCCCGGCAACACGAGTTCGCTTGTGAATACTTTCACGAACTACAGCGATGTCAAGGGTGGCGCTCGGAAAAACTCCGAACAGTGAGCGGGCTCACCACCCATTTGTCCGGGTTTGCCAGAGCCCTGGTTACCCGGCGTGCCACAGTCGATAATCAATGTAGTACGGTCTGCGTGACGTTGCTGACATTTCCGGCACCCTTCCTCGGCGTGGCGGCCACCGCGCCCGCGCGGCGGGGGGTCCGCGTCAACCGACTGGGATACCCGAGACCTAGCAGATTACTCTCAGTGCGGCCGGAACGGATGTGAATCGGACTTTCTCCCGCTCGCCGAGGTAGTCCCCGTCCAACTGGAACGGCAACGGGCGGTCCGAGACCACGGTGAACTCCGCCACGTCGTGCAGCCGCAGCACCTGCTTGCCGTGCGGATCCGGTTGCCTGGAGAAGAACTGCACCGCCGTACGGGCCGTGCTGGCCACCCGCAGCCGCCGCAGCGCGAGCACGTCGAGCCCGAGGTCGAACGACGCCTCCGGGTTCGGGTTGATCTCCCGGTCGCCCAGGTACGTCCACGGCGCGGTGTTCTGGATTATCGCGGTGGCCAGTTCCGTGGCGGGCGCCTCACCCGGGCGCTCCAGCGTGATCGACGGGTGGCGGCGGTCCGAGCCGACGAAGTACTGACTCGCGGTGGAGCGGAAGTAGAGCGCCGGGGTGGAGACGCGCCCCTTCTTGCGGGCCTGTTCCACCCGGCGGATCACCGCCGCGTCCAGCCCGAAGCCGGCGCAGAACGTGAAGTAGCGGTCGTCGGCCCGGCCCAGCCCGATCGTGCGCGACCGGCCCAGCCGCAGCCCTTCGAGGATCATGCTGGTGCCGTCCGGCCACTCCCGGGGCAGCCCGAGCGCGCGGGCGAAGACGTTTGTCGAACCGCCCGGCACGGTGGCCAGCGCGGGCAGCCGCTCAGCCGAGGTCTGTCCGGTACGGAACGTCGGCGGCTCCGCCGCCATCAGGCCGTTCACCACCTCGTTGACGGTGCCGTCACCGCCGAGCGTGACGACCAGGTCGACGCCCTCCTGGGCGGCCTCCCGGGCCAGGTCCATGGCGTGGCCCCGTCGGCGGGTGTACCGCACCGACAGGTCGACTTCACTGCGCAACGCCCGGACCAGCACGTCCCGGCTGCGCTCGCTGGTGGTGGTGGCCTTCGGATTGACCACCAGGACGGCCCGCATGGGCGGCACTGTACCGCGACTACCCACCGGTATCGTGGCGCCCGTGACGATCGACTCCGACCCGCTCCCCGGCACGCTGCGCGCCGCGGTGCTCCTGCTACGTGCCCAGGCGGTGGCGCTGGGGCTGATCGCGGTGTGGCTCATCTGGTCCGACCTCACCGCCGACACGACGGATCTGACCTCGGCACTGCTGGTGACCGTCTTCGCCGTCGGCGGCGCGGTGGCGCTCTGGGCGCTCGGCGGCGCGCTGTCCCGCCGCCGCGCCGGCGCCCGCGCGCCGGCCATCGTGCTGCAGCTCATGCTGCTGCCGGTCGGCTGGTTCATGATCGAGGGCGGCATGGGGTGGCTCGGGGCGCCGCTGATGGCGCTCGGGATCGGCATGGTCGGGCTGCTGGTGAGCGGTCCGACCAACCGCGCGCTGGGCTTCGGCGAGCAGGCCCGCTGAACGCCGGCCCAGGCACCTGAACGCAGGCCCGGCCCGGACACCGCCGGGCCGGTGACCGCGAAGACCGGTCAGAAGCCGGCGCGCCGGGTCAGCAGCGAGATGGTGGCCCGGCCACCGGACGCGTGGGCGTTCGCCCCGGTGGTCAGCGCGGTGAGCACCTTCCACGCGAACGACGACTCGGACGGGAGCGTGGCGCCCCGGACCGTCGGCACCGTCACCTCGACGGTGAGCGCGTCCTCGGTGACCGCGAAGCGGCACTCCAGTTCGGCGTCGCGGGTGGCGATGGCGAGCAGCATGGCGCACGCCTCGTCGACGGCGATGCGCAGATCCTCGATCTCGTCGAGGGCGAACTGGAGCCGGGCCGCGAGGCCGGCCGTGGCGGTGCGGAGCACGCCGAGGTAACCACCGTCGGCGGGCACGGTGAGGTGGACGACATCATCGTCCGTCGTCGGGTGCCCGGTCAGTTGAGTCACGGCTCCTCCCTCCGGTGCGGGACTCTACCCGGTCAGAGGGCGGGCCGCGTGGGCGCGGCCGTCGCGTGCGTGGCGAGCTCGTGCAACGCCGGCCCGGCCAGGCGGTACGGGGTCCACTCGTCCATCGGCGTGGCGCCGATCGCGGCGTAGAAGCGGGCCGCCGGATTCCAGTGGATCATCCACCACTCCAGCCGCTGGTAGCCGCGCTCCACGCAGATCGCGGCGAGCGTCGCCAGCAGCATGCGGCCCGCGCCGGTGCCCCGGGCGGCCGGGCGGACGTAGAGGTCCTCCAGGTAGATGCCGTGTACGCCGGCCCAGGTGGAGAAGTTGAGGAACCAGAGCGCGAAACCGAGCGGCCGGTCCGACGCGTCGACCGCGACGTGGCCGTACAGCGCCGGTGACGGGCCGAACAGGGCCGCGTCGAGCTGGTCCGTGGTGAGGTGGCACTGCTCGGGCGCGCGCTCGTACTCGGCGAGTTCGTGCACCATGGCGACGACGGCCGGTACGTCCTCGGGACGTACCGGCCGGATCGTCGGAGTGCCGTCGGGCGACGTCACGCCTGCTTGGTCTCCCAGAAGATCTTCGAGATCTCGTCGATCTTCGCCAGCAGCTCGTCGGCCTTGGCCGGGTCGGTGCCGCCCTTGGCGCCGGCCGCGCCGGCCAGCTTGGTGGCCTCGTTGAACAGCTGGTGCAGGTGCGGGTACTTCTCGAAGTGCGGTGCCTTGAAGTAGTCGGTCCAGAGCACCCACAGGTGGTGCTTGACCAGCTCGGCCCGCTGCTCCTTGATCAGGATGGCGCGGGTGCGGAACTCCGGGTCGGTGTTGGCCTGGTACTTCTCGCAGATCATTTTGACCGACTCGGCCTCGATCCGGGCCTGGGCCGGGTCGTATACGCCGCAGGGCAGGTCGCAGTGAGCGCTGGCCGTCACCCGGGGCGTGAGGATGCGGGGAAGGCGCATCAGGGTCCTCCATGGGTTGTTTGCGATGATCCAAGACGACATTACTCCTGGAGACGCCCTCAGGGGCTGGGAGGTGACATGGCGCCCACCGGTGGACCTCCGGCTCTGCGCGGCCCGCTGGTGCCGGTGCTGGTGACCGGCCCGTCCATGTCCCCGACGCTGCGTCACGGCGACGCGGTGCTGGTCCGCACCGGAGGCCGGCCGGTACGTCCCGGGGACGTCGTCGTAGCGGTGTTCCGCAGCCGTCCCGACCTGCTCGTCGTCAAGCGGGCGGTGGAACCCCGCGACGGCGGATGGTGGTTGCGCGGCGACAACGAGTTCGTCGCCGACGACTCCCGGGCGTGCGGGGTGGCCGACGTCCGCGGCCGGGTGGTGGTCCGCTGGTGGCCGCGTCCGGGACGGGTCAGGAGCAGGTAACGACCGGAGCGGATATGACCCCGCTCACATACTGGGTGCCGAAGCGTGACTATGCTCGAAAAGTGCCCGGGTGACCCCCGCACCGCCGCGCCGCCGGTCGCTGACCACCGCTGACCACGCCGGCCGGTCCGTCTGCTCGACAGATCCTGGAGTCACCATGTCTTCGTCCACCCCGGACCCCGCCGATCCCGTCTTCCGCCTGCACGTCGGCGGCAAGATGGCAGTCGCCTCCACAGTGCCGCTGACCAGCCGCGAGGACCTCTCCCTCGCGTACACGCCGGGCGTCGCCCGGGTGTGCGAGGCGATCGCCGCCGACCCCGCGCTCGTCGACACCTACACCTGGGTGTCGCACACCGTCGCCGTGGTCACCGACGGTTCCGCCGTACTCGGTCTCGGCAACATCGGCCCGCGCGCCGCGCTGCCCGTGATGGAGGGCAAGGCGGTGCTGTTCAAGCAGTTCGCCGGCGTGGACGCGGTGCCGGTCTGCCTGGACACCCAGGACGTGGACGAGATCGTGGCGACGGTCAAGGCGCTCGCGCCCTCGTTCGGCGGGATCAACCTGGAGGACATCAGCGCACCGCGCTGCTTCGAGGTGGAGCGCCGGCTCGACGAGGCGCTGGACATCCCGGTCTTCCACGACGACCAGCACGGCACCGCGATCGTGGTGCTCGCCGCGCTGCGCAACGCCGCGACGCTGCTCAACCGCAAGCTCGGCGACCTGCGGGTGGCGGTCAGCGGCGCGGGCGCGGCCGGGGTGGCGGTCACCAAGATGCTGATCGCCGGCGGCGTCGACCCGGACCGGGTGGTGGTGTGCGACTCGCGCGGCATCATCGGCCGGCACCGCGAGCTGACCGGCACCAAGGCCGAGCTGGCCGAGATCACCAACGCCGAGGGCCGGCAGGGCGACATCACCGAGGCGCTGCGCGACGCGGACGTGCTCGTGGGCGTCTCCGGCGGCCAGATCCCGGAGGCGGCGGTGGCCGGCATGGCCCCCGGCGGCATCGTGTTCGCGCTGGCCAACCCCACCCCGGAGGTGCACCCCGAGGTGGCCGCCCGGCACGTGGCTGTGGTCGCCACCGGGCGCAGCGACTACCCGAACCAGATCAACAACGTGCTCGCGTTCCCGGGCGTGTTCCGTGGCGCGCTGGACGCCGGGGCCACCCGGATCACCGACTCGATGAAGGTGGCCGCCGCCGACGCCATCGCCGGCGTGGTGGCCGAGTCGCTGACCGCCGACGCGATCGTGCCGTCGCCGCTGGACCCGCGAGTCGCCCCGGCGGTGGCCGAGGCGGTCGCGGAGGCCGCCCGCCGCGACGGGGTCGCCCGCCGCTGACGTGTACGAGAAGGGGCCCGTCCTGTCGCGTTTCGCATAGGACGAGCCCCTTCTTAACTGCTGCTCAGCTTGTTACCGTGCCGATCATGCGTGCTGCCTTCGCCTCGGCCTTCGACGCCGACAACCCGCTCGCCGCGCTCGCCGTCGGCGACCGTCCCGAGCCGACCCACCCGCAGGACGACTGGGTCACGGTGCGGGTGCGGGCCAGCTCGCTCAACCACCACGACCTCTGGTCGCTGCGGGGCGTGGGTCTGACCGCCGACCAGCTCCCGATGATCCTGGGCTGCGACGCGGTCGGCACCGACCCGGACGGCAACGAGGTGGTCATCTACCCGGTGGTGCCCACCCCTGGCGACCCGCGTGGGGTCTCCATCCTCTCCGAGCACTACCAGGGCACGTTCGCCGAGCTTGTCGCCGTACCCCGGATGAACCTGCTGCCGTTGCCCGACGGCCTGTCGGCGACCGACGCGGCGTGCCTGCCGACGGCGTGGCTCACCGCCTGGCGGATGCTGACCACCAAGGGCCGGGTCGCCGACGGCGAGTCGGTGCTGGTCCAGGGCGCCGGCGGTGGCGTTGCCACCGCGGCCGTCGCGCTCGGCGTCGCGCTCGGCAAGCGGGTGTACGCGACCAGCCGCGACGCCGCCAAGCGGGAGCGGATCACCGAGCTGGGCGCGACCGCGCTGGAGCCCGGCGCGCGGCTGCCGGAACGGGTCGACGTGGTGATCGAGACGGTCGGCGCGGCCACCTTCGACCACTCGCTGAAGTCGGCCGCCCCGACGGCCCGGATCGTGGTCTCCGGCGCCACCGCCGGTCACGAGCCCAAGATCAACCTGCGCCGGGTCTTCGCCATGCAGCTGGAGATCCTCGGCACCTCGATGGGCACCCCGGACGAGCTGACCGAGCTGCTCGCGTTCTGCGCCGAGCACGAGGTGCGCCCGGTCGTCGACCGGGTGGTGCCGTTCAGCGAGATCTCCGAGGCGTTCGCCCGGCTGCACTCCGGTGAGGTCTTCGGCAAGGTGGTCGTCGACCACACCGCCTGACGCCTCAGAGCCGGTCGTCCAGGGTGGCCAGGCCGCCCCGGGCGGCGTCGGCCGGGAGGCGCTTCTTCGCCGCCGGGTCGCCGTAGAGCGTCCAGCGGAGGAACTCGACTGTGGTGTCGGCGACCACGCCCAGCGCCTTGCCGTCGCCGAGCAGCGCCCGGCCGTGGTCGCCCTTGGGCAGGCTGAGCATCGCCTTCGGCCACGGCACCGCGTCGTACACGGCCTTGCCGGCGGCGTACGACACCACCTCGTCGGCCTCCCCGTGCACGAACAACTGCGGCGCGGCGGCACCGGCGAAGGCGGTGCCCACGCCGAGCGCGGTGCCGGCGAAGACGATGCCCGCGTCCAGCCGCTCGTCCCGGCCGGCGGTGAACAGCCCGATCGTGGTCACGCCACCGGCGCTGTGCCCGGTCGCGGCCACCCGCTCCGGGTCCAGCCGGCCGCGCAGCGGATCATCCGCCTTCTCACCCAGCGCGAGCACCTGCGTCAGCACGTACGACACGTCGGCCGGCTGGTTGAGCACGTCCAGCGGGTTGCCGTCGGTGCCCCGGGAGGTGTGCGGGAAACGCGGCGCGGCGACCACGAAACCGGCCGCCGCCCAGCGGGTCAGCAGCGCCTGGTAGTCCTCCGGCCGCGCGCTCAGGCCGTGGCTGAACAGCACCACGGGGAACCGCCCGTCCGCCGCCGGGGCGGAACGCTCGACCGCGCCACCGGCCGCGCCCGCCGCCGGATACCAGAGCATCACCGGCAACGGCCGGTCGCCGTCGCGGTTCAGCTTCACCTGGCGTACGCCGACCGCGAAGCTCTCCGCAGGCGCCTTGCCGGCGGGTACGCGCGGAGCGGGTGTGGTGGTGGTCGGTGGGGCGTCGGGTGCGGGCCGCCCGGCCGGGGCGGTGGGCTGCTCCGAGCAGCCGGTGAGGGCGGCGCCGAGCACGGCGGCGGTGAGCAGGGCGACGGGACGACGGCGCATGAACTCGATTGTGCCTCGCGATTCCGGACGCCAGGCCCGGTCAGCGCGCCGGGTGACCGCCCGCTGACGCCCGGAGACGCGCCAGGTCGGCGGCGTCCTTGGCCCGGCGGGGGCGCTCCGGCATCCAGACCGGGAACATCTCCTTGAACTCGATCTGCGCCGCGACGCTGATCATCGGCGCCGTGAGCGTGCCGAGCCGGCCCGGTTGCCCGGCGAGCATGCCTTCCGGCAGGAGCGTGCCCGCCCACGGTCCGGCGCCGACGACGACCCGGCCGTCCGCGTCCCGGTCGAGGTACGCGAAGCTCAGTTCGACGTCGTCGCGCAGCAGGTCGAGCTGCGTCGTGGCGGGCATCCGGGGGTCGGGGCGCCAGCCGAGCGCGCCGAGCCGGTCGGCCAGCGTGTTGGCGTCGCGCTGCCAGCAGTACCAGTCGACGTCGACGTGCGGCCGGGTCACTTCACCGAGGTGGAAGTCCATCGCCCACCCCCCGCGCAGCCACACGTCCGCCCCGCAGGCGTCGCACACGTCGACGACCTCGCGGATCGCCCCCAGCTGCCGCCCTTCCAGCCCGTCCACCCCGGCACCCTACCCACCGGGGCAG
>NZ_WBKS01000162.1:0-11948 GCF_008868145.1 Micromonospora sp. AMSO1212t | reverse complement strand
CGGCCCAGGAGGGCCGCTCGTAGCCGTGCGGTGGTTCGGCGTCGCCCCGGGCCAGGCGGAACGGGCGGGTCGGCTCGGGCGCCGGCTCCGGCGCGGTCGGCGGCTCGTACCGGCGCGCCGGCTCGGGCCCGGCACCCGGCTCGTACTGCCGGGACGCCTCGGGCTCGACGGACGGCGGGTACTGCCGCGCCGCCTCCGGTCCCGGGGCCGGTTCGGCGCGCAGCGGCTCGTACGGCCGTACCGGCTCGGGCCGGGGTGGCTCGTAGGCGGCGGGCGGCTCGACGCGGGCCGGCTCGTACGGCCGCACCGGATCGGGCGCCCACTCGGCCGCGCGGTCGTCGCGGGCGGTGCGGTGGGCGGCGCTGTCGTCCTCCCGCTCCCGCCGCTCGGCGGCGGGCTCCTCGGCCCGGCGGGCCGGTGGCTCCTCCGTGCCTCGGACCGGCGGCTCGTCGGTACGGGCCCACGGCGGGGCCCAGCCGTCACCCCAGCTCGGGCGGTTCCAGGACGGCCCCGACCAGTCCGGTTCGGCGGCCCTCGGGTCGTCCCCCGCCGGGATCTCGGCCGCGGCCCGCGGCTCGGCGGTGGCCGCCCGGCCCTCGGGCGGGTGTACCTCGCCCGGTGCGTGCTCCGGCCGGCTCGCGGCCGGCGGCTGGGTGGCGGGCCGGTCGGCCCAGCCCCGGGACAGCGACGGGGCGGATTCGGTGTTCGGCGCGTGGAACCCCGGCGGCACCTCGAAACCGGAGGCGGCGGCGCCGACCGGCGGGACCTGGAGCGCCGGGGGCGCGGAGGCCGGCCCGCTCTCGGCCCAGCGCGGGGCCCGGGCGGCCGGGTCGTCGGCGGCGTGCCGGGAACCGGCGTCCCCCGGGTCGGTCGGCTGCTCGATCGCCGGCGCCGGGCGCGGGGCCGGTACGGCCAGCCGTTCGCCGTCGGTGGGCCGGGGCGGCTCGTCCGCGGGCGGGGCACTGACCGGCGCCTGGCGGGTCACTGGCGACTCCTCCCCGGCGTGGTGCACGCCGTTGACGTGGCGGCCGTTGACGCGGCCCGGTTCCGGCGCGGAGTGGCCGGGCAGCGGGGCCGGCAGGTCGCCGTGCCGGGGCGAGGAGGCGGCCCAGCCGCCGAGGTCGCCGTAGGGCCAGCCGCCGGGCGCCGGAGCGCCGCGGGACCAGCCGTTCGGCGGGGGCGCCCAACCGCCGCCGGTACGGGCCGGTTCGTCCTGCTGGCCCGTCCCGTCGCCGTGCTCTCCCGGGGTGGCGGCTCCGGGTTGCCCTGTTTCACTCACCGCGCGCTCCTTGGTCGCCCCCGCTGAGGCTACCGTGTGGTGACAGTGGCGATAAGTTACAGCGGCGGGCCAATTCCGCGACGGGTTCACGAACCCGGACCGGTTCGGGTGATACGTGCCGGCTCGTACGCAGATACTCGGAGGATCCGATGACCGCAGTGGGGAACGGTGCACAGACCGCCGGTCGGCCCACCCGCCTGCCCCGCTCGGCGCGCCGTAAGCAGCTGCTCGCCGCCGCCCAGGAGGTGTTCGTCGCGCAGGGCTACCACGCCGCCGCGATGGACGACATCGCCGAGCGGGCCGGTGTCTCCAAGCCCGTGCTCTACCAACACTTCCCCGGGAAGATGGAGCTCTACCTGGCGCTGCTGGACACGCACTGTGACGCGATAGTGGCCAACGTGCGGGACGCGATGAGCGGCACCAACGACAACAAGGAGCGCGTCGGCGCAGCGGTGCGCGCGTACTTCGACTTCGTCGACCACGAGAGCGAGGCGTTCCGGCTGGTCTTCGAGTCGGACCTGCGCAACGACCCGGCGGTGCGGCAGCGGGTGGAGCGGGTCGAGCAGGGCTGCATCGCGGCCATCACCGACACGATCATCTCGGACACCGGGGTCAGCCGCTCGCACGCCGAACTGCTCGCCTCGGGCCTGGTCGGCGCCGCCGAGACGGCCGCCCAGTTCTGGCTCGCCGGCGGCCGCCAGGTGCCCAAGGCGGAGGCCGAGGCGCTGGTCGCGGCCCTGTCCTGGCGCGGCATCGCCAGCTTCCCCCTGCAAGGTGAGTCAGCCTGAACATCGGGCCGCCGGATCGGATAGCCTTCCCACGGTGGCTTTTTCGCCCCAGTTGAGGAGGCACAGTGGAGGTCAAGATCGGCGTGCAGTACGCGCCGCGGGAGCTGGTCCTGGAGAGCGCGCAGTCGCCGGCCGAGATCGAGCAGATCGTGACCGACGCCTTCGCCAAGAGTGAGGGCACCCTCTCCCTGACCGACGAGAAGGGCCGGCGCGTGATCGTGCCGGTCGGCAAGGTCGCCTACGTCGAGATCGCCGAGGCGTCGCCTCGCGCGGTCGGGTTCACCGTTCGCTGATTCCCGCGGCACCGGCCGCCGTGGCGGGCCTCCCGCCACGGCGGCTCAGTTGTTCAACCCGGCAGCTGTCATGCGCGCGGCGTGCGCCTCGGTCAGCCGGCGCAGCAGTCCCGGCACGTCCCCGCCGGTCCGCCCGATCAACGCGACGAGCGCACCCCGGTCGGCGGCGGCAACCCGGCCCGCCTGGGACAGCGCCTCACCGAGCAGCCGCCGCGCCCACATCGAGAGCCGCCCGGCCGCCCGGGGATCGGCCTCGATCGCGGCCCGGATCTCAGTGCCGGCGAACTCGGCGTACCGGGAGTCGTGCAGCACGTCGAGCAGCAGCGCCCGGTCCGGCCCGGCCAGGCCGTCGGCGATCCCGCGCAGGAAGTCGTCGGTGATCGCGTCCCCCACGTACGCCTTCGTCACCGCCTCCGCCCAGTCCCGCGGCTCGGTCGAGTCGTGGTACGCCCGCAGCGCCTCGACGTAGGGGGCCATCGCCTCCTCCGGTGTGACGCCCCAGGCGGCGAGCCGGTCGGTGAGCCACCGGTAGTGCGCGATCTCGGCGGCGGCCATCTCGCTGAGCGCGGCGCGGCGGCGCAGGTCGGGCGCGAGGCGCGCGTCGGCCGCGAGGCGGTCGAACGCGAGCAGTTCGCCGTAGGCGACGAGCCCGAACAGGTCGGTCGCGGCGGGGTCGGGGGAGGTGGGATCGGCGGCGGCAGGGCCGGTCGCGCCGGGGTCGGGGGCTGGCACGAGCGCAGGCTACCGGCGTCATCTCTGTGACTCAAGTCACAGCGAACCGCCCCGCGCGCAGGGCCACCACCTGGGAATCGGGACGCCTCAGGGGCCGTTCAGGTAGGATGAGACAGTTGCCGTGGGCACCGATTCGGTCACTTGCTGATCAACGCCGGTCCCCGACGCGCGTGCGGCCCGGTCCGGCTCGGCGAAATCGCCGCTGACCGCGTGGCCCGCGCCACACCGATCGCGCCCTGAGGACCTGAGGGGCGCACCACGAGAGGGCACCCCCAAATCCATATGAGCGAGCAGATTTCCGGCCAGCCACTGGCCCCCACCGCTCCGGTCCCCCCGGAGGCACCCACGTTCGCCGCGCTCGGCGCGCGGCAGGAGACCGTCGAGGCGCTGGCCGCCGCCGGCATCACCCGCGCCTTCGCCATCCAGGAGTACGCGCTGCCGATCGCGCTGCGCGGCGTCGACCTGATCGGGCAGGCGCCGACCGGCACCGGCAAGACGCTCGGCTTCGGCATCCCGCTGCTGGAGCGCGTGTTCGCCCCGTCCGAGGGCAGCGACGGCGTGCCGCAGGCGCTCGTCGTCGTACCCACCCGTGAGCTGGGCATCCAGGTCGCCAAGGACCTCGACGCCGCCGGCCGCACCCGGGGTGTCCGGGTGCTGCCGATCTACGGCGGCGTTGCCTACGAGCCGCAGATCGAGACGCTGCGCAAGGGCGTCGAGATCCTGGTCGGCACCCCTGGCCGCCTGCTGGACCTGCAGAAGCAGAAGCACCTGCGGCTCGACCGGGTCCGCGCGCTCGTCCTCGACGAGGCGGACCGCATGCTCGACCTGGGCTTCCTGGACGACGTCGAGAAGATCCTGGCGATGCTGCCGGAGGACCGGCAGACCATGCTGTTCTCGGCCACCATGCCGGACCCGATCGTCGCGCTGTCCCGGCGCTTCCTACGCCGCCCGGTGACGATCCACGCCGGGCACACCGCCGAGACCGGCCCGTCACCGCAGACCCAGCAGCTCGCGTACCGCACGCACTCGCTGAACAAGGTCGAGATCGTGGCGCGCATCCTGCAGGCCGAGGGTCGCGGGCTGACCATGATCTTCACCCGCACCAAGCGGGCCGCCGACCGGGTCGCCGAGGATCTCGACTTCCGTGGCTTCGCCGTCGCCGCCGTGCACGGTGACCTCGGCCAGGGCGCGCGCGAGCGGGCGCTCCGGGCGTTCCGGGCCGGCAAGATCGACACGTTGGTCGCGACCGACGTGGCGGCCCGGGGCATCGACGTCACGGGCGTCACGCACGTGATCAACTATGACTGCCCGGAGGACCAGGACACCTACACCCACCGCATCGGCCGTACCGGCCGGGCCGGGGCCACGGGTGTCGCGGTGACGTTCGTCGACTGGGACGACATGCCCCGCTGGCGGATCATCGACAAGACGCTCGGGCTGGACATGCCCGAGCCGCCGGAGACGTACCACACCTCCGCGCACCTCTACACGGACCTGGACATCCCGACGGACATCAGCGGCACGCTGCCGACCGCCGAGCGCACCCGCGCCGGCCTGTCCGCCGAGGTCGAGGAGGACCTGGGCGGCGTCGGCCGGTCGCGCCGCGGCGCACGGCGCGGCGACAGCCGGGGCCGCGACCGCGGCGAGCGTGGCGACCGCGGCGACCGCGGTCGTGGCCGGGGCGGCGAGGGCGGTTCGTCCGCCGATTCGCCCGCCGGGCAGCAGGCCGACGCCGGGGACGACGAGACCGCGCGTACGCCGCGTCGGCGGCGTCGTCGCCGGGCCGGTGAGCCGGTGGCCGGTGAGCCGACCGCGGTGATCAGCACCGAGGGCGCGGCCGAGACCGCCGCACCGGCGACCGCAGAGGGCGAGGCGTCCACCAAGCCGCGTCGCCGTCGCCGCCGCCGCAGCGGCAGCTCCGGCGCACCCGCCGAGGCCACCAACGCCGACTGACGAACACCAACGGAAACGGCCTCCCGGACCCAGATCCCGGAGGCCGTCCCCATCCCCGCCTCCCTCGCTGCGACGACCATGAAGTTGACGGCGCGACACGCCGTGTCCGGGTGCCGCTAACTTCATGATCAACCGGGCCTCCGGGGTCGGGCGGGCGGGAGAGCGGGGAGAACAGGAGAGGTAGGTACGGATGCCTGAAGCGTTGGACTCGGCGCTGGCCGAGGTGCGGGCGTTGCTGCTCGCGCCGGGGCTGACCCGCGCGGTCGCCGCCGGGCGCCGTCGTGGGCAGCGCCCCTCGGTGGTACGCGCGGAGCTGCGCCCGGTCACGCTGAAGGCCGGTCCCCGGTTGCAGATCGCCGTCTCCGACGGATCACGGCCGCACACCCGCAACGTGGCACCGGGTACGGAGGAGGCCGGCGCGGCAGTCGACGAACTGCTCGCCGAGCCGTTCGGCAACTG
This sequence comes from Micromonospora sp. AMSO1212t, assembly GCF_008868145.1. Taxonomy (NCBI): domain Bacteria; kingdom Bacillati; phylum Actinomycetota; class Actinomycetes; order Micromonosporales; family Micromonosporaceae; genus Micromonospora; species Micromonospora sp. AMSO1212t. Next base: position 6,444 of record NZ_WBKS01000162.1, on the reverse strand, counting down.
GCACGTCGAGACCGGCGACGCCACGCTCCAGCTCCGGGTCACCAAGTCCGGCGAGGCGCAGGTGCACCGCGCGGCGGCCAGCCGTCCGGCCGCCGAACCGGGCGGGCACGACCGGGCCAAGGAGTGGCTGCTCGACCCCGGTGACCCCCTGTTCCGGGAGATCGGCGGCTCGGCCGCAAAGCGCCGCCAGGTCGACGCGTTCCTGCGCGCGCTCGCGGCGACGCTGCCCGACGACCTCACCGGCCCGCTGCGGGTGGTGGACCTGGGCTGCGGCAACGCGTACCTGACCTTCGCCGCCTACCGCTACCTGGTCCAGCGCGGCCTGGACGTGACGCTCGTCGGCGTGGACGTACGCGAGGACCAGCGCCGCCGCAACACCGAGCTGGCCGAGCGGCTGGGCTGGGCCGACCGGGTCGGGTTCGTGGCCGGCACCATCGCCGAGGCGCCCGTCGAACCGGCGCCCGACCTGGTGCTGGCGCTGCACGCCTGCGACACCGCCACCGACGAGGCGCTGGCCCGGGCGGTGCGCTGGGGCGCCCGGTGGGTGCTAGCCGCGCCCTGCTGCCACCACGACCTGGCCGCCCAGCTCCGCGCCGGTCAGGCACCCGCGCCGTACGAGCTGCTGACCCGGCAGGGCATCCTGCGGGAGCGGTTCGCCGACGTGCTCACCGACTCGCTGCGGGCCGCGCTGCTGCGCCTGCACGGGTACCGCGCCGAGGTGGTGGAGTTCGTCGACTCCCAGCACACGCCGCGCAACCTGCTCATCCGGGCACGTCGGACGGCGGGTGCGCCGAGCGACGCGCAGCGCGCGGAGTATCGCGAGCTGGTCGGCCAGTGGGGTGTCACGCCCCGGCTGGAGACGTTGCTGGCCGAGGCGCGCTGAGCGACGGCAGCGGGCCGGGCCTACCGCCCCCGGTCGCCCCGGTTGCGGTCGCCCCGGTCCAGCACCGACACCCGCTCGCCGGTGCCCCGGTGCGGTGCCCGCTCGCCGTCGTGCGACGTGCTCGGGAACGGCACCACCTTCCCGGGCTGCTCGGCGTTCCCGGCGGCGGCGAAGGCGTTCCACGAGATGTCCACGAGCATCCGCTTCAGCTCGGCGTGCCGGACCGCGGCGTTGCGCTGCAACGCCATCCGCGCTCCCAGCACCACCGAGGCCAGCGTCGTGCAGATCGCGCCGGTCGCGGCGATCAGGTGCACGCCGGTCGCATCGTCACCGCGTACCGCCAGCACCAGCAGCCAGATCCAGAAGCCGAGCGCGAACACCGCGGCCTTGGCTACGAAGAAGAGGCTCACCGCGCCGGGGCGATGCGGTACGGGACGGTCCGGCTCGGCCATGCTGTTCCTCCATCGACTCCCAGGGTTCCTTCAGGTTATTACCCGAAGCGCATTGCCCGAAGCAAACTTCCGTAGTCGCGGGTCTCGCCGACGGGACCTCCGGACCGATCAGTCAGTTACTTCTCCGGTCCGGCGTACTAGGCTCGGTGCGCGAGCCGGGCCACCGGAGGAAGGGGACAGATCCACCAGGGATGGGTTCCGCAGACGTTTCGCCACAGATGGCCTTCGCGCGCTTCGTACGCCGGGCCATCGACGCCGCGCGTGAAGAGCGCGGCTGGACGGTGACCGACCTCGCCACCCACACCGGTGTCGGCCGCTCCACAGTGTTCCGCTGGCTGGCCGGAGACTGGCAGGACTACCCCGAACTCGCGAAGGTCCGCGGTTTCTGCGCCGCCCTCGACCTGCCCGTGGCGGCCGCGTTCCGCGCGCTGGGCCTGCCCGACGCCGGGCCGGTGCCCCGCCGCCGGGGTGCCGAGGACGGTCCGGTGGAGGCCGACGTGCGGGTGATCCTGGATCGGCTCGCCGACCCGAACGTGCCCGCCGAGGAGAAGCACCACATTCGCGATCTGCTCCGCTACCTGGCCCGCCGCCCGGTCCGCCGGGCCGGCTGAACGGCAGCCGGCAGCGGCCCGCGACTCAGGCCACGGCCAGCGTGAACTCGGCGGTCCGCACCACGCCGCCGACCTGGAAGTCCAGGAACATCCGGTAGCTACCCGGCCCGGGCGCGGTCAGCCAGAACGTCACGTCGTCGCCGTCGCGCACCGGCTCCGGGTGGACGTGCAGGTAGCCGAGATCGCCCTCGCGCAACGCCACCAGGTGCCCGTACGCCCCGAGGTACGGCTCCAGCGCCGCCGCCGCGCCGTCCGCGCCGGTGACCCGGAACCGCAGCGGCACCGACTTCCCCACCTCCGGAGTGCCTGCGTACGCGACGGTGAACCCGTCGACGGCGGCCGACGTGGCGGCGGCGGGCAGCGGCCGGGGCCGGTACGCGCCGGACGCGGTCAGGTCGGCGCCGAGCACCACGGCGACCTGGCGACCGTCGTCGGCCACAGCGGTGAAGTCCGCGTACATCCGCCAGGGGCCCGCCTCCGGTGCGGTGATCGGCACCGACCAGGTGCCGTCGGCGGCCATCGTCGGGTGCAGGTGCCGGTAACCGCCGAGGTCACGCCGGACCATGATCACGTGCATCGGCTTGTCGTGCACGACGGCGAACCGGGTGACCGCCCGGCGCTGGTCGTCGCGGATCTGGAAGCGCAGCTCACCGGCGCGGCCCGCGACCAGCTCGGTCGACGGCACGAGCGTGTAGCCGGCCGAGGTGATCGACAGTCCGGTCGCGCCGTCGCCGCCGCCCTGGGTGACCGTGGCGCCGTCGTGCGTGTGCGCGCCGGTCCCCGGTGAGTGGGCGTGCGCGCCACCGTCGGCGCCGCCCGTGGCGACCCCGGCGGCCGTCGCGCCGCCGGGCCGGGCCGGGCCGGCCGGCGCGTTCATCCGCCCCAGGCCGAAGCCGAGCAGGACGGCGAGTACCAGGCCGCCCACCACCAGGGCCAGCCGCAGCGTCTCCCGGTCCACCACGGCGGGACCGGCCGCAGCCGCCCCGGTCGAGCCACCCGCGCCGTCCCCGGACCGCGTCGCGGGGGCGTCGGAGCCGGCCCCGGAGTCGTCGGGGACGACGCCGGTGCCGGACGTGACTGACGACGACTCAGGCACCGCCGCCGACCAGCTCGTAACCCGCCTCGTCCACGGCGGCACGCACGGACTCGACGGACAGCGGCGCCGCGCTGGTGATCGTGGCGGTGCCGCTGGCCAGATCGATGCGGACCTCGTCGACACCGGGCAGCGCGGACAGCTCCTCGGTCACCGCCTTGACGCAGTGTTCGCAGGTCATCCCGGTCACGGTGTACGTCTGGACGACGGGTCGCTGCTCGGTCATGACCCCACGGTACCGCCGTCCGGGTGCGGGCCCGACGACGGTCCGCCGACGGTGGTGACGCTCGCATTCCGCCCGGCCCGGGAACTTTCCGCGCAGGCCGGGAAGTCGGCACACATCGCCGGGAACGCGCAGGCCGGGAACGGGTCAGCCGGCCACCGCGAGCGCCAGCGGCAGCACGTCCGGAGCACCGGCCCGGCGTAGCAGCCGCGCCACCATGCCCATCGTCCAGCCCGAGTCGACCAGGTCGTCCACCAGCAGCACCGGCCCGTCCAGCCCCGGCAGCGCGCCGGCCAGCTCGTCCGGCAGGCGGAAGGCGTCGTGCAGCGCGCGTACCCGCTGGGCGCTGTTGCCCCGCGGCCCGCCGGCCCCCGCCGGGCCGGTGGGTTCGACCTGGCCGAGCAGCGGCAGCCGGCCCACGGCGGCGATCCGCTCGGCCAGCGAGCCGACCAGCAGCGGTCGCGTCCGGGAGCCGACCGCGACCACGCCGGCCGGCCGCCGGGGCCACGGGTCGTCGCCGTGCGCCCACGCCTTCAATACCTCGACCACCGCCGCCACCACGTCGTCGGGCACCGGGCCGTCCGGCGCCTCCGGCCCGGCCAGCCCACGCAGCCGCCCGCCCCACCCCAGGTCGGACAGGCGCCCCACGGCCCGGCCGGGCAGCGCCTGCTCCGCCGGCGGGATGCGGCCCTTCAGGGGTACGCCGACCGCCTCCAACCCGGTCGGCCAGAGCTTCTTCGGCGGGATCGGCACGCCTGGGCGCCCGAGGAACGTCTGCGCGGCGGTCAGCGCCGGCTCGGAGACGGCGGCGTCGAACAGCGGGCCGGCGCAGTTGTCGCACCGCCCGCAGTCGGCCGCCCCGGTGTCGTCCAGCCCTTCCCGCAGGTAGCGCATCCGGCAGGCGGACGTCGAGGCGTACTCCCGCATGGCCCGCTGCTCGGCGGCGCGCGCGTCGGCGACGCGCCGCAACCGGGCCTCGTCGTAGACCCACGGCTCGCCGGTGGCGAGCCAGCCGCCGCGCACCCGGCGGACCGCGCCGTCCACGTCGAGCACCTTGAGCATCAGCTCCAGCCGGGCGCGGCGCAGGTCGACCACCGGCTCCAGCGCCTGGGTGGAGATCGGCCGTTCGGTGTCCAGCGCGGCGAGCACGGCGCGGACCTGCTCCTCGGGCGGGAAGGCGAGCGAGGCGAAGTACCGCCAGATCGCCGCGTCCTCCACGCCGGGCAGCAGCAGCACCTCGGCGTGCTCGACGGCCCGGCCCGCGCGGCCGACCTGCTGGTAGTAGGCGATCGGCGAGGGCGGCGCGCCCAGGTGCACGACGAAGCCCAGGTCGGGCTTGTCGAAGCCCATGCCGAGCGCGCTGGTGGCGACCAGCGCCTTGATCTTGTTGTCCAGCAGGTCCTGCTCGGCGGCCCGCCGGTCGGCGTCCTCGGCCTGCCCGGTGTAGGACGCGACCGACCAGCCCCGGCCGCGAAGGAACTCGGCCGTCTCGGTGGCCGCCGCCACCGTGAGCGTGTAGACGATCCCCGAGCCGGGGAGCCGGTCCAGGTGGTCGGCCAGCCAGGCCAGGCGGTGGGCCGGGCTCGGCAGATCGAGTACGCCGAGGCGCAGCGACTCGCGGTCCAGCGTGCCGCGCAGCACCAGTGCGTCGCCCAGCTGCTCGGCCACGTCCTGGGTGACCCGGGCGTTGGCGGTGGCGGTGGTGGCCAGCACCGGCGTGCGCTCGGGCAGGTTGGCCAGGAACGTGCGCAGCCGCCGGTAGTCGGGGCGGAAGTCGTGCCCCCAGTCGGAGACGCAGTGCGCCTCGTCCACCACCAGCAGCCCGGTGGTGGCTGCGAGCTTCGGTAGTACCCCGTCGCGGAAGTCCGGGTTGTTCAGGCGCTCCGGGCTGATCAGCAGCACGTCGACAGTGCCGGCGTGGATCTCGGCGGTGATCTCGTCCCACTCGTCCAGGTTCGCCGAGTTGATGGTGCGCGCCCGGATGCCGGCGCGTGCGGCGGACTCGACCTGGTTGCGCATCAGCGCCAGCAGCGGCGAGACGATCACCGTCGGCCCGTGCTGATTTCCCTCCCGCAGCAGCGCGGTCGCCACGAAGTAGACGGCCGACTTGCCCCAGCCGGTCCGCTGGACGCAGAGCACCCGCCGCCGGTCGACCACAAGCGCCTCGATGGCCCGCCACTGGTCCTCGCGCAGCCGGGCGTGGTCACCCGCCAGCCGCCGCAGCACCGCCTCGGCGCGCTCCCGGACGGCCATCCGATCCTGGCTCATCCGGCATTTCTACCAGGCACGGCCGACGTCACCGGCGGACCGGGCGGCGACGTGGGCGGCGGAGCGGCCGCCGGTGCGGGCGCCGGTGCGGGCGGCAGGAAGATCAGCAGCTCGCGCAACGAGTCCGTCGCCGCCGCCGGCAGCAGGCACCGCGAAGCCAGCTCCTCCATCGACGTGTACGGGCCGCGCATCCGCCGGTCGACCACCACATGCTGCGCCTGCGACCGGGTCAGTCCCGGCAGCCCGACGATCACCTGGTCCGGCACCGAGTTGACGTCCACCAGTCCGCCGTCGTCGTAGGCCCGGGCCAGGTCGGGGCGCCCGATGCGCAGATCGTCGCGGGCCGACGGGTACTGGTAGAGCAGGTAGCGGGCGTACTCCCGGCGCAGCCGATTGCGGTCGGCGTACGGCCGGCCACGCCAGAGGCCGCGCAGCCAGGCGAGCAGCCGGCCGTTGAGCAGCACCACGTGCGGGACGCCCGCCACCCAGGTCGTCAGCCAGATCAGGATCACGGCACCCTCGGGTCCGCTGACCTCCTCCGTCTCGCTGCCGCCGACGACCACCACGAACGTCACGGCGACGGTCAGGTAGTAGACCGCGGCGAGGACGCTGCCCCAGCCCCGCCGCCAGATCCCGTAGAGCAGCACCACCAGCCAGGTGAGCATGCCGAACGAGAGCAGGGCGGTGAACGCGCCGCCCACCGTCGCGACGACGCTCAACCATCCGGGCACACCGGCCGGACGCCTGGACGGCGGTACGGCGCCGAACAGCGGCGCGACAGGTGGCGAAACCCAGGCCGGCACGCTGGTCGGCGACTCACCGGGCGGTGGCGGCGGGTACGGACTGCCCGGCTGCGCCGAGACGGTGAACTGCACCGGAACGGTGAGCTGGGCCGAGACCCCCGCCGGGGCGGT